>CAYOUW010000007.1:0-40304 GCA_964407235.1 uncultured Zetaproteobacteria bacterium
ATTTTATGAAACTCCGGGATCAATCATAACGCCATCGATGCCTGTATGAAACAGTCAGCTCTGCCCTTTACCCACAAATCGCGTCACAGAATCCTTGCACACGAGTCAGACCAAGGCGCGGTACGCAGATAATGGTTATTCCATTAGCAAGTGCCGTAACGCCGGTATGGCCCGTGTGCAAGGATTCCCTTTGGGCGACTCGCTGTGGCGCGATTTGTGGGTAAAGGGCAGAGTTAGCCTGGACCCGGGATTATTGATGAATCGTTCGAGTTAGAAACTCCAGCCCATGCTATTGCAATTCGGGACATAGCAGCTATTGTCCAGCTACGGATATGGTCTGTGAAACGGGTATGGGGAGGCTACATGAACATTGGCTTTGATTGGCCTGGCAAGGAAATCATGAAGCGTGATCCGGGCAAGCGTCACGCGCTGAATAGGGTCGTGATAAACATTTAATCTTAATATTCGATTCGCAATCGCGCCCTTCAAAGCACTCGTCCATGTTGTGGGACTCCCTCGCCTTGCTGCTTGCGGCACTGGTACTGGTCTTCGCGGCCGCGCAGGCGTTTACCAATGCGCTGGAATTTCTCGGTGAGCGCTTTGGCGTTTCCGAGGGTGTCACCGGTTCGATTTTTGCTGCTATCGGCACGGCCCTGCCGGAAACGATTGTGCCGATTGTAGCCATTCTGGCCGGAGGTGCGGCACAGCACGTCAATGAGGCTGTAGGCATGGGTGCCATCCTCGGGGCGCCATTTATGCTGGCAACCCTGAGTCTCGGCGTCATGGGTCTGTTTGCGGCAGAAAAACGAGGCTGGACGGGTAAGTTGCAGCCCGAAACATCAGGATTAAAACGTGATATTATTACGTTTCTGTGCGCTTTCTCGCTGGTTGCGCTGGCAGCCTTTCTGCCTGGAACATGGTCACATGCCCATGTGATCATTGCAATGATACTGGCCATCATCTATTTCTTTTATGTGTTAACTACGATCAGAGCCAGCGCATCACTGGTGGACAACGGGCATGGCACCGAAGCCGATAACCCCCTGTATTTAAGCCGGATCCTTCCTGAGACATTCTGGGTGGCTCTCGTCCAGCTTCTGGCGGGGGTTGCCGTACTGGTTTGGGGCGCGCGACTGTTTGTCGATGGCGCGGAACAATTGAGCCGGATACTGGACGTTTCCGCGCTGGTGGTTTCATTACTGGTTGTGCCAATAGCAACAGAGTTGCCGGAGAAGGTGAACTCCGTCATCTGGATTCGTCGCGGACGAGACACCTTGGCGTTTGGCAACATCACCGGAGCCATGGTCTTCCAGGGGACCATGATCCCGGCTATCGGCATGCTGTTGATGCCATGGCGTTTTAAGGAGATATTCGCGAGCCTTGCGGTGGCATTGGCTTTCACGGGTATTATCTGGCTGGGGCTGTTACTGTATCGTAAGCGCCTGTCACCCATGGGATTGTGCGGTAACGCCTTTTTGTACCTGCTGTTTATCGTGGCGGTAGCGGTTCTGGCGGCCTGATCATGTTCCAAACAGCCCAATCCCAAACAGTCTGGCCCTGAATTTGCTTATGCGCTTAATAATAGCGCCCCAATTCCATTGGCAATCTATCCCCCGGGAGACAACTGATGATTGAAACGGTTCTGGCCGTCGCGGCTATCTTATATCTGGCGCTGCAAATTGAGGACAAACTCAGCATCCCTTCCCCCCTGTCGCTCATCGCCCTGTCATTCGGATTGTACATGTTGATGCCCGAAATCGGTATTGCAAAAGATGCCAGCCATTTTGCGGCACTGGTTTTGGTACTGCTTCCCATTCTGCTTATTTCCGATTGCCTGGAATTAAGCGTGGGGGAATTGAAGAAACATGCCTTAAGTCTCTTTTATCTGGCGGTAGTCACCGTCGCATTGTCGATTATCACGGCCATTTTCCTCGGCAACTGGCTGTTTGGTCAATACCATTTATCCATAGCCGCGACCATCCTTCTCTTTGCGATGGTGCTGGCGACTGATCCCGTCAGCGTAGTCAGCATTTTCTCCAAATTTGAACTGCCTCATCGCCTCAAGATACTGGCCGAAGGCGAGAGTCTGTTTAATGATGCGACTGCGCTGATTGTATTCGTATTCATTGGCCTGTACGCCCTTGAGGGAGGTAGCATTACAGCCGGGTATGTCGGGGAAATCAGCCTGATCGTCGTACTGGGTTCGGCGGCCCTGGGCACAGGGATTGCTTATGTTTGTCTGGCTGCGCTCAAAACCACCGAGAACAGAATTGCCGAAATGATGCTGTTGATCCTCACAGGCTATGGTGCTTTTGCGCTGGCCGAACACTTCTACGCCCTGCTTAACCTGTTTGGCGCACATTCGCATATGCATTTATCCGGTATCCTATCCTGTATTTTCGCAACGGTGACCGTGAATCACTGGATGACCAAGACCATCAGTTACAAGGAAGATCGTCTGAGCCGGGAGGAAAACGATCTGCGGCAGGAATCCGTACAGAAACAGCCGTCAAGGCGTCTGATTGATTCCGCTCTGGCAAAAATCAAGGTCACCGTGGCGGAACAGCAGCGGCATTTGCGCACCAAGGAGGATATCCAGTTATTGGCGCTGGTTGCCAATACCATGCTGTTTGTCGCCATGGCGGAGATTGTCCGGATCGATTTGTTGGTACATTATAAAAGGGAAATCCTGGTGATGTTCCTTGCCACCACGGTGATCCGGGCGCTGATGATGGCCAAGTTCGCCATGATTACCAATCGAACCGACAAAATGACCAACGTCAACTTCCGCTGGTGGGGCGTGCTTACCTTTGCCGGAATCAAGGGGGGATTATCCATTGTAATGTTAACGATGATCCCGCCATCCTTCCCGCACCTGGAAATGTTCAAGGCCGTAGTTATTGGCGTTATTTTGCTGTCGACGTTTATTTATTCCCTGATATTACTGGCTATTATCGGAAAAAACGCCGAAGTCTTTCGCCAGGAAAAAAAAGCGGAGAGTCATTCATGATGGCTTCTTACGAAGCCATCAAAGCGCCCATGGATGGGCGCGCAAATCAAGGGCTTGCAGCGCAAGTGGTCGATTGGTAAGGAAAGTGAAAATCGCACTTTTCGCTTTCCGCGGAGTAAAAAGGCCATGGACGGACTTTTTGCGACTTCAGCATTAATGTGCCTCTTCAGGCGTTTCAGCCTTGATCGACAACGCATGGATACCGCCCTGGAACGCATCACCCAGCGCTTCATGAACCATGCGATGCCGTTCGATCCTCGTTTTCCCCCTGAAACAGGCAGCGACAATATGCACCACAAAATGCCCGCCGCCGCGCTCACGTACGCCAGCATGCCCCGCGTGTTTCCATGAATCATCCTCAATCTCAAGTGAATCGGGCCTGAATGTCTGCTCCAGAATCTCACGAATCCGTTGGGCGTCAATCATATGTTCTGATCGCCCTTGCGTGGCCGGTATAACACAAACACTTTGCCGATCTGATGTACGAACTGCGCATGGGTGGCGTCCACCAGTCTCTCCGCTATAGCGGTGCGCGCCTGTCTGTCCCCTGCCGCGACATGCACCTTGATCAGTTCATGCCGCTCCAGACAAGCGTCTGTTTCACCAAGGAGATTTTCCGTCACTCCTTTCTGTCCGATACGTACAACAGGTTTTAAATGGTGCGCGGCCTGTTTAAGCTGTTTCTTCCGTTTCGCATCCGGTTTGTGCATCTCGGGCATGTATTCCTCCTTGAACAAAAGCGCAGTCTAACCAGAATGCGGGGATTGCGCGAATGCATGGGGAACCCGAACAGCGTGCGAACGCCAGTACCTGTCAGGAGGAGAAATGGTCCAGTTAAGGGAGGATCCGCACCGGGCATTGATCCTTGGCGGCGGCCAGAGCGGTTCTGCCATCTTTGATATGCTGCAAAACGAGGCGCTGGTGGACGTTGTCGGGATCGCGGACAGGAACCCCGATGCGCCGGCCATGATTCTGGCCAGGGAGCATGGCGTCCCCACCTACCGTGATATTGAGGAAGCTGTCAGGGACTGCGCGCCATGCGTGGCGTTTAACCTGACAGGCAATGAAATGGTGGAGGACGTGGCTGCGGGAATCCTTGGCGCAGGCGGCGTCATCGGCGGGCTGGAAGCAAGGTTAATTCTGAAGATGATCAACCGGTTGAAGGATGCCAAGGAGAAGTTGCGCTTCGAAGCAACGCATGACCCGCTTACCGCTCTCTATAACCGCCGCCACATACTGGTTCTGCTTAATGATGGTATCGCTCAATCCAAAAGATATGGCTTTCCTTATTCCGTAGTGTTGATTGATCTGGATCATTTCAAATCGGTTAACGACGCCTATGGCCACCCTGCCGGCGATGCCGTACTCAAAAATATTACGCATGCCCTCCAGTCAAACATTCGGGATGCTGATACCGTCGGACGGTGGGGAGGCGAGGAATTTCTTGTTTTACTTCCCCATACGCCTGCAAATCAGGCTGCAATCGTAGCAAAGAAGTGGCTTGCAAACATCACATCCAAACCCGTCACCCTGCCGGACGGATCCAGCATTCCCGTCAGCTTCTCGGCAGGTATTGCTGAATTTCCTCTCAATGCTGCAAAGACATCGCTTGAAGCAGACGTTGAAAATCTTCTCCATCTTGCTGATCAACAGTTATATCAGGCCAAAGAGTCGGGGAGGAGCTGTGTCAAACCGGATTTTGACCCGGGAACCGGCAATTCGAATCATACAAGGGTGTAAGAATTCGGTTCATATGACGTTTTGAGAAATCATGTGGTCACCTCATGGGTGATGAATGATTCCCAGGAATGCCGGACGGAGCAAAGAAAAAACATGGACAGGCGGACGGTAGTGGCGTTTAATGCAGGGCGTATTGCCTTCCATTTGGACAAGGTCGTGGAGAACTGGCGCTAGGCTATTGCCCTGCGTCCCGGCAACACGAAATACGCACACGGCCTCAATCGAGCCCCGCAGTTACAGGAGCGCCTCCGTATTCTGCGCAGTGAAACGGACCTACTGGAGGCACACACCCATCATGCGTGACGCAATCTTACAGTTCCGCCGGAAGACCCGCCCCATGCATGTCGGCAACGTCATCATTGGCGGTGACGCCCCCATCGCCGTACAATCCATGACCAATACGCTTACAACGGACATTGATGCAACGGTAGCGCAGATCAATCGCCTGGCCGAGGCAGGCGCGGATGTCGTGCGTGTTTCAGTTCCCGACCCTGAGTCAGCCGCGGCGATGCCCGAAATCCTCAATCAAACCCCCATTCCCCTCATCGCGGATATCCATTTCAGTCATCGCATGGCGCTGGCCGCATTGGACGCGGGCGTACACGGCTTGCGACTAAACCCGGGCAATATCGGCGCCCGCGCCCGTGTGGAAGCAGTGGTCAGGGCAGCGCAGGAACGAAACATCTCCATTCGCATCGGCGTCAATGCCGGATCACTGGAGAAACCGCTGCTGGAGAAGTATGGCGAGCCCTGCGCCGATGCCATGGTCGAATCAGCACTGGGCCACATCCGTATCCTTGAGGATATGGATTTCCATAACATCAAGATATCGTTAAAAGCCAGCAATATTCCGATGACCGTAACAGCCTATCGCAAACTCGCCGGACAGGTGGACTATCCTTTTCATCTCGGCATCACCGAGGCAGGGAGCCGCTTCGGAGGCACGGTGAAATCCTCGATCGGCCTCGGCCTGCTGCTGGCCGATGGTATAGGCGATACAATTCGTATTTCACTGGCCGCCGAACCGGAAGAAGAGATTCGTACGGGATTTGAAATTCTGAAGTGCCTGAACCTTCGTCACCGGGGCGTCAATATTATTGCCTGCCCCTCTTGCGCCCGGCAAAAATTTGATGTCATCAGGACGGTGGAACTGCTGGAGAAACGTCTGGCCCATATTCGCGAGCCGATGGATGTGGCGGTCATTGGCTGCGTGGTCAACGGACCGGGAGAGGCTCGCGAAGCCGGGCTCGGCATCACCGGCGGTTACCCCGTTCACCTGATGTACAAAGACGGCAAACCCGACGCCAAAGTGAAAGCGGAAGACCTTGTGGAGCAATTGGTTCAGGAAGTAGAGCAGCGAGCTGCCGCCCTGCGTCAAAAGAAAGATGTCTAGCCCTGCCCTTTCTCCACAAAGAGCCGCACCGGGCAAGATATTTTATGAGTAAAAGCTTCCGCAGTATTCGCGGCATTCACGATGGTTTAACGTCCGAAGTGCGGCGCTGGCGGCACATTGAGCAAACCGCACGCAATGTCTTCAACCGTTACGCATTTTCCGAGGTACGTCTTCCCGTCCTGGAGTCCACGGTGCTGTTCGTCCGTTCCATCGGCGAAGAAACCGATATCGTTTCCAAAGAAATGTATCATTTTACGGATCAGGGCGGAGACGACATCTGCCTGCGTCCCGAGGGCACGGCAGGCGCTGCGCGCGCATACCTGCAAGCCGGATTAACCCGGTCAGGTCCGCAACGCTGGTATTACATCGGACCCATGTTCCGCCGCGAACGCCCGCAAAAAGGACGCCTGCGTCAATTCCAGCAAATCGGCGTCGAGTGGCTTAATGTACAGGGGCCACTGGAAGACGCCGAATTATTGGCCATGGCGCACACACTTCTGAGTCAACTGGGCATGCCGTCACTGCGCCTCGAAATCAACTCACTTGGTTGCCCCCTTTGTCGACCGGATTATCGCAATAAACTCGTCACATATCTTAAATCGCGCACCGACAACTTATGTGAAACTTGCAATGGCCGCATCGAAAGAAACCCGATGCGCGTACTCGATTGCAAGATTGAAAGCTGTCAGGCGCAGCTTACGGAGGCCCCGGAAATGGCCAGCCATTTGTGCCATGATTGTAAAAGCCATTTTTCCGGACTCAAGCAGGCGCTGGAGACGCTGGATATTCCCTACCGCATCAACTCGCGTATCGTGCGCGGCCTGGATTATTACAATCGGACGGCCTTTGAGATCGTCACCGACCAGCTTGGCGCACAGGGAACCGTACTCGCCGGTGGCCGCTATGATGGACTGGTGGAGGAACTGGGAGGCCCGCCCACCCCCGCCGTGGGTTTTGCATTAGGGATCGAACGGATTGCCATGTTACTGCCTGAAACAGAAATGGAACATCCCGATATAGGCGTGGTCGCAATCGGTCATTCGGTCAGCGACTATGCCCTGAACGTTGCAACGCAGTTGCGCAAGGCCGGGTGCTCGGTCGTGCATTGCGGTGGGGGAAACACCAGACGCCAGTTCAAGGCGGCAGATCGTGAGCACGTCCGGTTTGTCGCCGTGATTGGCGAAGATGAAATGCATTCGGATCATATCACACTAAAAAACATGGCCGATGGAAGCCAGGAACGGATCGGTTTGAATCAGGTGATTTCCATCTGTCTAAGCTGAACTTATTTCAGTTTTCAATGGGAAAATATCCTTCTGATATAGCTGATCCCGCTCAGCCTGTGCCTGCTTCCCGGCTCCCTTGTTGCCACGGGTGAAAATATCCTGCGATCCATCAATCAGATGCTTCTTCCACTTCGCTATCTGGCTGCTGTGGACACCGTATTCGGCACTCAACTCTACTATCGTGCGTTGACCCTTGAGTGCATCCAGGGCTATTCGTGCCTTGAATCCCTTGCTATGTTGCTGTCGTTTCATCATGCCTCCTTGTGTGGGGAAGCATACCCAATTTATACCTTAACCAACTGTCCTGTTTCAGGGAGCCTCTATAAGTTACGTTCCACGCTCCATTTTTTTAAGGGGGGATGAATCGTTCATCATAAACCCTGCCACAGGCGAAGGGTAGCGCCCCCTGGTCAAGCGTGGAGAGATTCGATGAGGTGACAGATTGAATGGCCGTCCGGCATGCCGTCGGGCATAGCGCTCCATTGTTGTACGGCATCCTCCATGCGTGTCTGGAGCGCGTTCAGTTCGTCAAGGTGTTGCCGGTTTTCCTGCATGCGGCGCTGGATGATCTCCCGCACCCGCGGGCAGGGCGAACGCTCCTTATCGGCATCGGTGAATATTTGGGCGATATCATCCAGGGTGTAACCCAACCTCTTGGCCTGGCGAATAAAGCGTAATCGTTTCATGTCCTCTTTCTTAAAAACCCTGTAGCCGTTACATGGATTGCGGACGGGTTTTAGCAAGCCGAGGCGCACATAATAGCGCACGGCATCAGCCGTAACATTGGCGTATCCGGCAAGCTGCGTGACGGTGTAGTTTGTCTGTGGGGTTCGATTATCCATGCCTTGGCTCCTTGGGGGTGGCGCTGACGGTTCGCGAATTTGCGGCCAGGTCTTTACGGGAAGTTTGTTGCGGAAGGCCATGCACGCCTGCATTATTCATCAATACTGCCGCACCCTTGCTGGTTCCGGTTTGGTGCCAGCCTTGATGCCTGAATGGAACGATCGATCAGGCACGAAAGAACGCTGCCTGTTCTCAGCCGTCTTTTTTCCGCTGTATGGCTTTCTGCACGGCAGCCTCCTCTTTCTGACTCCAGAGAAAGTCCTGGTGGTGCTCATCGCTGAACTCGAACAGGCGCGGGAAGCCCGCCACCTCGACAATGGGCGGCAGCACATCAAAACGGACCCGGGCGGGGTCGTAACACACCCGTACCTTGCCGGTTTTGTCATCCGCCTGCGCTTCCAATACACCCGGAACGGCAAGTAACTGTTTTTCGATGGTGGCCTTGCACCCTTCGCACTGCGTTTTGTCCACCTGAAAACTTCGTTCCATCATCATGTTATCTTCCATCAGGGCCTCCTTCCTGTAACTCAAAAGCTGCGCAATACGGCGGCCTGTAACATCCGTCGTACCGCCAGATTATAGACGGAGGTTCGCAAATCCGTCAGTTTCGCGGGGTTAACGGTCATGCCGCATGGCTCGGTCCAGGTTAACCTTCCTCGATCTTATAGCCGAGCTTGCGGATGGCCTCATCAGCTTCCGCGATACGGAAACCTGTTTCGTTTACCTGCATCCATACCTCGCCCGTTTTATGGTTTGCTCGCGCATCATAGATGCCGTTCAGCTTTAACAACGCCTTACGGATGGTTGCTTCACACCCCGTGCATTTCATATCGGCAAGCCTGATCGTGATTTCTTTCATGACGTTTCTCCTTTCTCATGTTGTTGCCATGCGGCAAAAGTCGTCTTATTTTCGAAATAGAGCGCGCTATCTGAATGTTTCATCGGGAAGACCCTGAAAAGTCCGTTTCCGGGTAATAGATGCCCGCGGAATATTTTTTGCCGGATATATTGAATTGCACGGTGATCCAGTGCCTTCCCTGCTCATGGCTCAGGTTGTAAAGCGCCATGTACCATTCACCCATGCGCATCATGGGTTTTTGCTCCGTGGTTCCGTCGGGATGGCGTACTTTGGAGATCATCTGAAGGCCGGTGACCGGTTTATGGTTTTTTTCAACCACTACCATCAGATGATACTGATCCTTGCTGTAGCGCATGCCTTCCGGCGAACGCATGATATGGAAGATGACCGTGTAATCGTCCCGGATACCTTTTTTAGCGATAAAGCCTTCCTCATGCTTCATCACCCGCCCGTGTTGGTCCGTGGCATGCTCTGCCAGAGCGGGAGTTTGCCCCATCAGGATGACAGCGATTGCAAGCGTAAGGATATCTTTCATTCCAATTCTTCCGAGACGGAAACGGGTTCAAAAAACCGTGAAAAAATGGCGCTTTCATGCCATCCGGTCATTTCAAGCAGCAGAACGCCCAACACGGCAATCAGGGAAGCCAGTAGCAGGCCGGCCGCCGGGCCGAATAACCACATGACGCTGGCTTCGGCCACCTCGGGACCCATCGTCACGGTGCGGAAGCCCATCAGTATCCATGATACGGGGTAGGCCAGGGCGCCGATGCCGAAGGTCCAGCCCAGCGTTTTTTTCCAGCCCGTCTTCAGCGATGTAAAAGCGACAATCAGTAGCAAAGCGGAAGAAAGGATACCCAGGCCCATCCAGTGAATATGGCCACGCATCAGACGCTCCATGGCATCCTTCGCCAGACTGCCGGAGTGCGAATGCTGATGCGCACCGTGCTGATCCCCTCCCTGATCCTCATGTTTGTGTTCCTCCTCATGAGATTCATTCCCGTGCGTATGCGCCTCCGGGATTGAAACCTTCGCCAGTGTGCCGGACGGCAGGCCTCTCATGTCCCTCGGCCGCTGCATTTCTTTCGCCTTGAGCGCGGCTTCCTGTTTTTCGAATCCACCATGCAATCGCTCATGCTGCGTGGCCAGATATCCTGCCCACGAGACGCCGCAAATCAGCGCGGTTACGGCCAGGAACAATCCGTGGCGAACGGGTGAAATCAGATTATACATGATCTTCCTCCTGGTTTGAGCAGCGGTTTCAGTCATTTGCCTGTTCCTCGCGTCTGATATTCGATACCGCCGAAATGCTTCTTCCCGTCCGATGTCTTGAACAGAACCATGATTTGATGGGAGCCGTGATGCCCCAGAGTGTAGCTGGCCATGTACCAGTCGCCCATTTTCATCATCATTTTTGATTCGGATTGTCCGTTGGGACGCATGACTTTGGAGTTCACGAGAATATTTGTCAGCGCCTTGCCATTTTTTTCGGCTTTGAACATGAAATCATATGTCCCGCCATGTTTTTCCATACCTTTAGGCGCTTTCATGACATGGAAGCTGACCTGGTAGCCGTCAATGTCCTTCCTGACGAGCAACATGCCGTTCCTGCGGTCTTCCATTGCTCCCGTCATCTTTCCATTCATGTGACCCTTGCCCATCTCATGGCTCATGCCGCCGTTCATCGTTCCATGATGCGCGTCCATACCTTCATGATCGCCGGATGCAAATGCCGGAGTTATTCCCATCACACCCGTTACAATCAGACTCATTATGGTTGTTTTTGTCATATTATTCTCATTCTCCTTTCCTTGTATTGACTGGTATTGTTATTCTTGGTTCGTACTGTCCTGACCCGTATGGGCATGTATCCGATAAAATTTACGGACAGGCAGGATGCTGACGATGCCATCATCCGGCAGACCGGAATGGGCCGCGCCCATGATGCAACGGGCGATATCCTCCGCCTTTGCTTCAGTGACAAAAATTTCCAGGCGGTCATAGCTCGTCATATGATCCCGGCGATAAAAATCTTCATACTCGCCATAGCCTTTGACACGGCTGACGCTGATGCCTTCGAGACCAAGCTTTTCCAGGCAGGACTCCACCTGTTCCAACACTTCGGTGCGGATGACGGCGATGACGACGCTCATTTCCACGGGGCTACTTTCCATATAATTCCTCCTCCTCACGCCTGTAATTTCGCGGCGGCGTTGATGATGCGCTTCTCTTTGAATTGTAAAATCATGCCGTAGAACACCGGCAGTATGACCAGGCAAACCACGAGGCTGGTGATCATGCCGCCGACCATGGGCGCCGCGATGCGCTGCATGACGCTTGATCCCGTGCCCGAACTCCACATGATGGGCAACAGCCCGGCGATGATGGCGGATGCCGTCATGGCAATGGCGCGTACGCGCTGGGAGGCGCCATTCAACACGGCCTCAAATATCTCCGTTGAGGAAAGCGGGCGTTTCAGCTCCGCACGCTTACGCTCCATTTCGTGGCCGATAAATGTGAGTACCAGCACGCCAATTTCAGCCGTTACGCCGGCCAGCGCGATGAAGCCTACGTCCACGGCTACGCTCATATCGTAGTTCAGCCAGTAGATTAGCCAGATGCCGCCAGCCAGTGCGAACGGTACCGAGGCCATGACCACGATCGGTTCAATCAGTGTTTTGAAATTGAAATACAGTAGCAGGAAGATCAGTACCAGCACCAGCGGCGCAGCCAGCCGCATGCGCGCATTGGCCTGTACCATATATTCGTATTGCCCGGACCAGCGCACCGTATATCGGGGTGGAATTTTCACTTTTTCGGCGATGGCCTGTTTGGCTTTTTTGACGTAGCCGCCAATATCCGAGGTCTTGAGACTCACGTAAATCCAGGTATCGGACAGGGCGTTTTCACTCTTGATCGAAGGCGGTCCACGCCGGATGATGAGATCGGCAACCTGATGAATCGGAACCTGTACGCCTGTTGGCGTGGGGATCAGCATCCTGTTGAGGTTGTCCGGAGTGCTGCGCAGTCCGCGCGCATAGCGCAGGTTGACCGGAAAGCGATCCAGGCCCTCCACCGTTTCCGTGACATCCAGCCCCCCGACGGCGGACTGGATGACATCCTGCACATCGCCCACGGTCAGGCCGTAACGCGCTGCCTCCTTACGTTTGATCTTGAAATCCAGGTAATAGCCGCCCATGGCCCGATCTCCCATGGCCTTTCGGGTTTCAGGCAACATATTGAGGACGTCCTCAATCTCTTTAGTGAGGCGTTGCAGCACGGTGAGATCCGGACCGATGATCTTGACGCCGACCGGTGTTTTAATGCCGGTAGATAGCATATCGATGCGCGTCGCGATCGGATAACCCCATGAATTAGCCACCCCCGGGAACTGAATGGCCTTGTCCATTTCACGCATAAGCTGCGCGGTAGTTTTGGACGGATCCGGCCATTCTTCCCTGGGCTTGACGCGAATGGTAACTTCCGTCATGGCCAGAGAGGCCGGGTCGGTGGATGTTTTCGCCCGTCCGTTCTTGCCGAACACGGATTGCACCTCCGGGAAGGTTTTCAAAATCTTGTCCATGTGTTGCATCATTGCCTTGCTTGTGGTGATGGAGATGCCGGGCAGGGACGTGGGCATATAGAGGATATCGCCCTCGTCCAGCGGCGGCATGAACTGGCTGCCCAGCTTGTCCAGGGGGTAGACCACGCTCAGCAACACGGCCAGGGCGATGCCAAGAGTGATCCATTTGTGTTTCAGGGCATGGGCAAGCGCCGGGTAATGGATAGATTTAAGGAAACGGTTCACCGGATTTTTCTGTTCCGGTATGATGTGGCCGCGGATAAAATAGCCCATCAGCAGCGGCACCAGCGTTACGGCCAGCACGGCCGCCGAGGCCATGATATAGGTGGCGGTAAAGGCCAGCGGTTTGAACAGTCGCCCGGACTGCTCCTGCAGGGTAAATATCACCAGATAGGACGAGGTGATAATAAGCAGCGAGAAGAACAGAGCGGGGGCCACTTCTTTCGCAGCATCGCTGATGGCCGTCCATCGCTCGGGAATGGTCAACGCCGATCCTTTCTTCTGTTCGCCGTGTTCAAGATGCTTGTGCGCATTTTCAATCAGCACAATGGCACCATCCACCATGGCCCCAAGCGTGATAGCGATACCACCGAGGCTCATAATGTTAGCGGACAGACCCTGAAATTTCATCAGAATGAAAGCAATCAGCATGCCCATGGGCAGGGTGAAGATGGCGACGAGGGCGGATCGGGCGTGCAGCAGAAAAACCAGGCATACCAGGGCGATGACGACAAATTCCTCAATCAGTTTTTCCTTGAGGTTGGACACTGCCCGCTGAATCAGAGCGCCACGGTCATACACCGGAACGATTTCCACGCCTTCCGGCATCTCTTTTTGCAATTCGGCGATCTTGGCGCGTATGGCTTTAATGGTAGTCATTGCATTTTCGTGGAAACGCATGATCACAATGCCGCCGGCTGTTTCACCTTCGCCATTAAAATCCGCGGCGCCGCGTCTGAGTTGTGGCCCCAGATGCACATAGGCCACATCCTTCAGGCGGATGGGCGTGCCGTTTTTATCCGCACCCACCGGTATCTGATTCAAATCATCAATGGATTCGATATAACCCAGGCCGCGCACCAGAAACTCGGTTTCGGCCATCTCTACCAGGCGTCCGCCGACGTCATTATTCGAGCGCATGATGGCCTGCTTTACCTTGGATAGCGGGATGTTGTAGCCCAGCAGAATATTGGGGTCCACTTCCACCTGGTACTGTTTGACGAAACCGCCCACGGAGGCGACCTGAGATACATTTTTGACCGTCTCCAGGCGATAGCGGATCACCCAGTCCTGGAGGGTTCGAAGCTCGGCCAGACTATGCTTTCCGCTTTTGTCCACCAGCGCATATTCATAGATCCAGCCGACGCCGGTGGCATCCGGACCCAGTACGGGCCGAATACCGGGAGGCAGGAACGGCGCGGCGGAATTGGCGTATTCCAGCACGCGCGAGCGCGCCCAGTACATGTCCGTCCCTTCTTCAAAGGTAATATAAACAAAGGAAAAATTAAAGAATGAATAGCCGCGCACCAGCTTGGCGCGCGGAACCTGCAGCATGGTGGTGGTGAGTGGATAGGTGACCTGATCCTCCACCACCTGCGGCGCCTGTCCGGGAAACTTGGTAAACAGAATAACCTGTACGTCGGAGAGATCCGGAATGGCGTCCAGCGAGATGTTCCTCACCGACCAGACGCCAGCCAGAATCAGAAATCCCGCAGCCATGAACACTACCATGCCGTTCTTCAGCGAGCGGTCGATTATCGTTTGAAGCAAGAGCGCCTCCTTCTGCCCGAATCCCGGGAACGAGGATACATGCCATGTGCGGGACACAGGTCAAGTGCGATCACGTGTTTTGCTCCATTAGCCTCGTATCCCGCTTCTCCTGCCGCCTCTCCTGGAATTGTAGAATGACGCCGTAGATCAGGGGTAACACCAGAAGGCACAGCAGCGTGGCCGTTAACATGCCGCCGATCATGGGCGCCGCGATACGTTTCATGATCTCCGAACCGGCTCCGGAACTCCACATGATCGGCAGCAGGCCGGCAATGATGGCCGTAGCGGTCATGGCGATGGGACGCACCCGTTGCGAGGTTCCGCCAAGCACCGCCTCCATGACCTCTGCGGGCCTCAATGCGCGCCCCTTGTCGTGACGCGATCTTCTGACTTCCTGATCGATAAATGTGAGAACCAGCACGCCGATCTCGGCCGACACGCCAGCCAGCGCGATAAAGCCCACAGCCACGGCTACGCTCATATTGAAGCCAAGCCAGTACATCAGCCAGAATCCGCCGATCAGCGCAAATGGAATGGAGAGCATCACCACCAGTGGTGCGATAACGTTGCCGAAGTTCAGATAGAGCAGCAAAAAGATAATAAACAGGGCCAGGGGCACGACGACCTGCAGGCGTGCATTGGCTCGTTCCATATACTCGAACTGTCCGGACCATGTGAGCGTATAGCCCGGCGGCAGCTTGATTCTTTCGCCGATCAGCTTTCTGGCCCTGGCGACATAACCGCCGATATCGCTGGTCTTGATGTCCACATAGATCCATGCGTTGGGACGGGCATTTTCCGACTTGATCGAGGGCGGTCCCCGTCGGGTGGTGATCGTCGCCACCTGGGATAACGGTATCTGCGCACCCGCCTGGGTCGGAATAAGTACGCGGCCCAGTTGTTCGGGATTGTCGCGCAGTTCACGCGGATAACGCAGGTTGACCGGATAACGCTCCAGCCCCTCCACCGTCTGTGTCACATTGACGCCGCCGATCGCGCTCTGGATGACATCCTGCACATCCGCGATGGTCAGGCCGTAGCGGGCGATGGCGTCACGGTTGATGTCGAAATCGAAGTAATAGCCGCCCACGGTGCGATCGCCAAAGGCGGAGAGCGTGTCCGGCATTGTTTTCAACACCAGCTCGATTTTCTTGACGCTGTTTTCCAGCACGGCCAGATCAGGTCCGGAGATCTTGATACCGATGGGCGTCTTGATGCCGGTGGAAAGCATGTCGATGCGCGTCTTGATCGGATAGGTCCATGCATTGGCCACGCCCGGGAAACGGATGGCCTGATCCATTTCATTCATCAGCGCCTTCGTCGTCTTGTCAGGATCGGACCACTCATCCCTGGGTTTGAGCTGCACGGTCGTTTCCAGCATGGACAAAGGTGCCGGATCGGTCGCGGTCTCGGCGCGGCCCACCTTGCCGAAGACCGATTTTACCTCGGGGAAGGATTTCAGTATCCGGTCCGTCTGCTGCATGAGTTCCTTGGCCTTGGTGATGGAGATGCCAGGAAAGGTCGTGGGCATGTAAAACACGTCGCCCTCATCCAGCGGCGGCATGAATTCACTGCCGATTCTGGATATCGGATAGGCCGTGGCGACCAGTAACAGGACGGCTACGATCAGGCTCTTCCAGCGCCACCGGATGACTCGGTCCAGCGCCGGTCTGTGGATAAAGAGCAGGAACCGGTTCACCGGGTTTTTGTTCTCGGGCGGAATTTTGCCACGGATAAAATAGCCCATCAGAACGGGAACCAGGGTGATGGCCAGGATAGCGGCGCCAGCCATGGAGTAGGTCTTGGTGAACGCCAGTGGCGAAAACAACCGTCCTTCCTGAGCCTGAAGCGTGAATACCGGCAGGAACGACACGGTAATAATGAGCAGTGAGAAAAACAGCGCGGGCCCTACCTCGCGGGACGCCGTGCCCACGGCAAGCCAGCGTTCCCTGGCGTTCAGTTCCCCTCCCTTGTCCCTGACCGCATGTTCCAGATGTTTATGTGCGTTCTCAATCATAACGATGGCGCCGTCAACCATGGCGCCGATGGCGATGGCGATGCCGCCGAGGCTCATGATATTGGCGTTGATGCCCTGCCAGCGCATGATGAGGAAGGCGATAAGAATACCGACCGGCAGGGAAAGAATGGCGACGAGCGCCGAACGCGCATGCAGAAGAAACAGCAGGCAGATCAGTGAAACCACAATGAACTCTTCGAGCATCTTGCTCTTGAGATTATCCACCGCCCGTTCGATCAGATTGCTGCGATCATAGACCGGCACGATCTTCACGCCTTCCGGCAGCCCCGCCTTAAGTTCCTCCAGCTTTGCCTTGACGCCCTTGATGGTAGCCAGGGCGTTCGCCCCGTAACGCATGATAATGATGCCGCCCGCCACCTCGCCCTCGCCGTTGAGATCGACCAGACCACGGCGCAATTCCGGCCCCAGGTGTATGTTGGCGACGTTCCGCAGGAGGATGGGCGTACCATTTTCATCCACCCCGACGGCGATTTTCCTCAAATCATCCAGCGATTTGATATAACCTATGCCACGCACCATATATTCGGTCTCCCCGCGCTCGATGAGCCTGCCTCCGACATCGTTGTTACTGCGCTGGATCGCCCGCTTTACCCTGGATAACGGGATGTGGTAGGCCAGCAGGGCATTGGGGTCCACTTCCACCTGATACTGCTTGACGTAGCCGCCGACGGAAGCAACCTCGGATACACCCTCCACGGTTTGCAGCGGATAACGGAGGTACCAGTCCTGAATGGATCGGAGCTGGGACAGATCGTGCTTACCCGATTTGTCCACCAGCGCATACTCATACACCCAGCCGACGCCCGTGGCATCCGGCCCCAGCGTGGGATTCACGCCGACCGGTAATTTGTTACTGACGAAATTCAGATACTCCAGCACGCGCGAACGAGCCCAGTACATGTCCGTGCCATCCTTGAAGAGGATGTAGACGAAGGAAAAACCGAAGAATGAATAGCCGCGCACCACCTTGGCAAACGGGACGGCCAGCATGGCGGTGGTCAGCGGATACGTCACCTGATCCTCAACCACTTGCGGCGCCTGTCCCGGATACTCGGTGAACACGATGACCTGTACGTCGGACAGATCGGGAATCGCATCCAGCGGCGTATTCTTCACCGCCCAGTATCCGGCCACGATCAGAAAGCCCGTGGCGATCAGTACCAGAAACCGGTTCTTGAGTGAGCTATCGATAATCGCCTGAATCATGGATGGTTACTTCTTCCCTTTTTCATATTCATGCCCTTTATATCCATGTTCTTCATGCCGCTGTCCTTCATGCCGCTGTCCTTCATGCCGCTGGAGGCTTCGCTCATGGCAGGGCGTGGATTGGCCACGGTGGGTTTTTTGGGTTCCATCATCTTTTCGGCGGCTTCGCGCAGCTTGGATTCGGAATCAATGAGGAACTGGGCGCTGGTCACAACGAGCTCGCCTTTTTTGACGCCTGCGAGGATTTGCACCAGGCCTTCCGAACTGATACCGAGTTTGACATCACGCGGTTCGTACTGGCCGGGGGCGCGCACCACGAAGACCATGTTGCGTCTTCCCGTGCGCAGCACGGCCTTGCTGGGAATGACAAGGGCGTTCACCTGCTTCTCGACATGCATTTTAACATCCGCGAACATGTCGGGCTTCAGCTTCAGATCGGGGTTTTCAAATTCCAGGCGTACCTTGATGGTGCGCGTCTTGGCGTTCAAATAGGGATAGATATAGGTTATTTTACCGGTAAAGGTTTGTCCCGGCAGGGCTATGAGCGTCATGGATGCTTCGTCTCCAAGCTTGATCCACGGCAACTCATATTCGTAGACGTCCACATAGGCCCATACTCTGGAGAGGTCGGCAATCATGTAGATCTGGGTTTTCGGCGTAACATATTGCCCGTTGCGGGCGCCGATCTTGACCGCAATCCCGTCAAAGGGCGAGTGGATGTGCAGAAATTTCATTACCTTACGTGTTTGCTTCAGTTCCCTGATCTGATGCTGGGGAACGTCCAGCAGGTCAAGCCGATCGCGGGTGGAGCGCAGCAGATCCACCGCACCGCGGCGAATATCCGGAAAGGGGCTGTCCTTCAGTGTTTTCATATTGTTCAGAGCCAGCAGGTATTCTTCCTGACTGGACACCAGTTGCGGTGAATAAATCGATAGCAGGATTTCGCCTTTCGTCACCTGTTCCCCGGTCTCGTCCACGCGCACCTTGCCGATCCAGCCCTCCGTCTTGGGATGCAGGCGGGTGATCAGTTGTTCGTCATAAGCCACGCGGCCCACGCTCAACACGTTGCGGGTCATGGTTTTTCGCGCGACCATGGCCGTGCGTACGCCGATGTTCTGTACGGTCGCCGGGTTGATCCTGACCGTGCCCATGGGCGCATTGTCCGACCGGCCCTCATCAGCATAAACAGGGATATAGTCCATGCCCATATTGTCCCTGGCCGGAACGGGAGAGGTAACCTCCGGATTCATCGGATTACGATAAAACAGAGGTTTGCGCTCGACCTTCGCCTTCTGCCCGGACTCAGTCCCGGAGTGGTTCACCTTCGCGGACATGCCCGTGTGCCGGGATGCCAGCCAGTAGCCCGCGCCCGTTCCCAGCGCCAGGGTGATGATGGCAACACCTATCATCTGCTTATTCATGCGTCGTCTCCTTACCAATTTTTTTGCCGATGGCGGCTTCCAGACGCGCCAGGTTTTGCCTGGCGTCCGCCAGAACCTTCCAGTACCGGGTTTCATAGTCGTAGAGCGTGATTTGGGAACGAACGAGATTGAGAAAGTCCACCTTGCTCACCTGGTAGCCGGCGAGCATGGAGTTCACGGTCTGGCTGGCCTGCGGAATAATGCCGGTCTTGAACAGGGACGCCTGTTCCTTCGCCTTGAGGTAATTCGCAAGCGCGGTTGAAGCTTCGTTCCAGACCGCCTCGATATCATCACGTAGCGCGAACTCTTCTTTCGCCACATCCGCCTTGCGCTGCGCCAGCGCGCGATCCTGCTTGGTCGACGTGTAAATCGGCAGGTTAATACTTACGCCCAGGGTGGCGTAGTCCGCCCGGGGCTGTCCGGTGAAGGTCGCATGTCCATTCCGAAAGCCCCATGCGCCGCTAATTTTGAAATCAGGGTAATAATTCAGATTGGCCAGATCCACTCTCTTTCCGGCCGCCTTGATCCGCTCGCCCTGGCTGGCCAGCAAGGGCCGATACTTCAGGGCAATCCGGTGCAATTCGGTTTCCGGCGGCATCCGCGGCAGCGTTTCCCTGACCTTGCCCGGAAGACGTATGGACAACTGCGTGGGGCGATTGAGCAACTTGTTCAGACGTGACTGTTCAGCCCGGCGCGCACCCACAAGACGGATATTAATATTCAGCAGTTCGGACAGTTCCACCTGCGCCAGCAGTACGTCCTGCTGCAAGCCTTCTCCAACCTTGTACTTGGTTTCGGCAATGACAATAAATTGCCGGAGCAATGCCTCATTGCGTTTGATAATCTCCAGCGCCCGGTCCAGATAAAGCAGGTTCCACCATGAAATATGCACGTCGCGAACCAGCCTCAGGCTGGTTTCCGCAACATCGAAGCCGGCAGATCTCGCTTCGAACTGCGCTGCTTCTTTCCTGGTTCTGAGTTTGCCGGGAAAGGGTATTTCCTGCGACAGGCCCGCGCGTAATTGTGTCATGTTTTGCTGTACCGTGGAAAATGTATTCACAGGCAGATTGATGGCGTCAAAAGCAAGATGCGGGTCGGGAAGCGTTCCCACCTGCGGCGGGATTTCGGCGATAGCCTTGGCGCGGCGTGCCATGCTTGCCAGTCCCGGATTCACTTTTAATGCAATTTGATCGGCTTCGGTCAGAGTGAGAATCTGGACCGGATGGCGTGCGGAGGCCTGTTCCAGTTCCAGACCGGGTTCAAGCGCCGGAACGGTTAAACCCTGCGCCCCGGCTTTCGCTTGAAGCATGATTGTGGATAAACTGATAATCAACACGAACAGTGCGTATGTAATGATTTTGGACATATCAACCTCCTGAAGAATAACCACATATCCGCGCAGGACGAATATCCTGGCGTCAGGTTTCAGCAGGTTGTCTTACAGGCGGATGCGGAGGCTGGTTTGGTAAATAAGGGAAGTACTCCGAGGCGGCGCCTCGGAAACGGTAAACGGGGGCTGTTCCTGCCCGGCAATCAGGTTGGTTTGATGCAGCAGCGGTGACAGGACGGCAATAAGCGCCCATGCGGCAGGCGCATCGTGGGTACCATTTGAAAAGGCGCTAAAATTGGGTGTTTTGCAATGCGCGCAGTTTGATGCATTCTGTCCGGCGGGGATGGGCATATCCATGGTACACTGTATATCCATGGCCCCACCCATCGTGACAGGCGCCGCATGCACCGATGGAATGGCACAGAAACTCACCACGATGAGTTGCACGGTAAATACTGCCAAAATAGCCAGGCCAAACCTGCGATAGCGTCTCATGAAACGATGCATGGCGCGGAGGATAACCGCACAAAGATTAAAATTCAATGAGTGAGGAGAAGCGTTCGGGGAACGCACGGTAGCGGAATCGTAAAAGATCCGTCCATGGGCGTTCCGGTGACTTTTTGCAAAGTCATCAGACATGACTCAATAAGTTCGTGGCTTCTCTGGCCATCGCCCGGCGGCGTAACAACAGTTGCAGGTGACTGCCGCCATGGGTTCGCCACAAATGCGCTCCCCGGATGCCGGCCAACAGCAGCGCGCGAATCCTGTTGGTGTTGATGCCGTGGCGCAAATAATCAGGTTGGCCTCGCACGATGATGCGGGGTTTCATGGTGCTGATGGTTTCGCCATACAAGCCTGAAATAGCGGCAATGACATTCTCGTGCATCAGGCCCCTGAAATACTCGGACTGTTTCCCAATGCGCTGCATACCTTCGGCCAGTTTTTTCAGCATTGCAGGATTGCGGGCGAGTTTGCGCTCCAGTGCTATCATGGCCGCCGTGTAGGCCATCAGCTCTTTGGTCCGTACATCCCTGCCCATATCCTCGCCCTGCAATAAGCGGGATAACATGACGAGTCCGGTACGTAGTTTTGCCAGGTCGCCGTACCTCTGCTCGGGCGTATCTCCGGAAGAAGCAAAGATACCGGAAATACAGGTTTCGATCTCTACGGCGTCGGCTACTCCCTTGCGGGCGATGCCGCTAACGAGATGGGCGCACTGCACCATCACAGCCAGAGCCAGAACCCGATGGTACAGGAAGTCGTTTTGTTTATGATGCGGCATGGGCGCATTGTGGCATGAGGTGGTGGCTGAGCCAATTGGGGTGGTGTTGCGACGGATCCGAATCTCTGGGTTTACCTGATTTTTCATGTATCATCCGCCGAATCAATAAAGATACAATATTTTATCCTGTATTTTTCACTTCCGGAGCATCATCTGAAAAGCCCTGAAAGCGGGGAAGTCCGCCGGATACCTTATGCGTGATACGCTGCTCATTTTCGGGTGTGGCTATGTTGGCGAAAAGCTGGCGGCAGCCTGCATGGTGGATGGCATGCGGCTGATTGGAACAACACGAAGTCCGGAGCGCGCCGAAGCACTGGAATCGCACGGGATCGAAGCGGTGCTGGCTGCCTCGCCATCAGATTTGCCGGATGCGTTGCTGGCATCCGCCGATGCCGTGCTGGATTCCATTCCGTTAACGCGTGAAGCATTGATGATGCATGCCTCCCAACCGCGGTGGCTGCCGGAAATTGTCGGGAAATGCTGCCGATTAAAATGGGCCGGGTATCTCTCCACAACCGGCGTATATGGCGATGCGGGAGGGGCATGGGTGGATGAAACACGGCCGTGTAAGCCTGCAAGCAAGCGAGGTATCGAACGATTAAAGGCTGAGCAGGCATGGTTGCAGTCGGGGCTCCCGGCCGAAATCTTCCGGCTGGCTGGCATCTACGGGCCGGGGCGTAATATGATTGCGCGATTAAAGGCCGAGGGATACAAGACCGTGCAATGGCATCCACCGCATTATTCCAGCCGGATTCATGTGGATGATATCGTATCAGCTATCATGGCAGCCATGAAAAGCCCCAGGCCGGGGCGCGTGGTTAATCTGGCTGATGATGAACCCTTGCCGCATGCAACTTATGTGACGGAACTGGCGCGGATCATTGGCGCTCCAGCGCCTGTGATGCTGACGCCGGAAGAGGGAGAACGGCAATTATCTCCCGCGATGATTGATTTTTTTCGTGATAACAAACGGGTGAGCAACCGTCTGTTGCATCGGGAATTATTGCCAAAATTGAAGTATCCGGGTTTCAGGGAGGGGTTCGCCGCATTAGGACAGCGCTGATTAATTCCGGGTGAGTTGGCATGAGAATCAAAACATCCGGGTTAGTGCAGTATCATGCGGCGTGTCCAGCGCTTGCTTTTGATGGCTTCCAGGCAAGCATCTTCATGGGTAAAATACTCAACCGACAGGCGAAGCGTACGGCCCATGACCCGGCGGCCAATGAAATATCCATGTGTATCATGGAAACATATATTTTTCCGATCCATTTTTCCGCCTCCTCGCGAGGTCAATCTCACCCATGATGAATTCACAAGAAGCCATCAATGCGCCCGTGGATACGCATATTTCATGCCTGAATCCAATCATGCCCAGAACAACAGATAGAGTATGAAGGTGATCATCAGGGCCGAAATCAGGGCCAGTAATCCGAAACCATCCATGGGTTGGATGTTCGCCTGTTCTCTTCTCATGGTTTTATTTATCGGCATTACATGTGATTACTTGAGGCGCGATCCGTTCCGCTAGGGAAGTGCTGATTAAAGCTGGTTCGATGAGGCTGCGAATCATGGTTTAATCAGCACTTCCGTAACTTGCATCCGGATAAAAAATATGATTGAATGGCCGAAATACGGGATGGGGTTCCCTGTTGCCATCGTGCTAATGACTCCTGCATATTCCATTCACGGGAAGGAGCATTGTATGACCGCAGGCATTACTGAACTCATCATGATCCGTCTGCCCGGTTTCCGGGAAAAACCCGAAGCGTAACTGCCGTGCCGTACTACTGTCCGAATTGCCGGGAAGAGTTCAACGCGGATATCAATGTCTGTCCCGGTTGCGGGACGAACATCCGTGCATTCTGGGACGGGACCGATTATGTCGATAAGCTGATCAACGCTCTGGGGCATCCCGAACCGGCTACGCCCATCCGTGCCGCATCAATCCTGGGACGACTTCATGATTCCAGGGCCGTGGAACCGTTAATCAGTCTGGTTGAGAAGACGCAAGATATCTATATCGCCCGCGCCGCGGTGGAGGCATTGGGTTATTTTCCAACGGAACGGGCGCTGAACTTTCTCCAGGGCGTGGCGGATCGCCACCCGGCGCTCATGGTGAAAAAAGCAGCGGAAACGCAGGTATCCAACATGATTTGTTCGCTACATGGAAGCGTCTCCGCTCCGGCCATGAACAGCCGTACGCCATCCCGGATCGCAAGGCGCCATTAGATGGCCAAGCATATCCTGTTTAATCTGCTGCAGGTGCTGGTGGTCATGGGATTTTCACCACTGGCTGCCGGCGTACTCAATCGACTGAAGGAAATCGTACAGTCCAAACGGGGACCGAGCATCTTTCAGCCTTATCGTGACCTGCGAAAACTGTTTTCCAAGGATGAAGTCGTGGCGGAGGAGAGTTCGTGGATCTTCCGCGTCACGCCATATATTGTCTTTATCACGCCCGTCTTCGTTGTGCTGCTGATTCCCGTACTCACCAGCTACCCTCTCTTCTGGGCCTTCATGGGCGACATGGTCGGTGCCGGATTCGTGCTGGCTCTGGGTGGTTTTTTTGCTTCCATGGCCGCTGTGGATACCGCCAACCCCTATGGTCCGATGGGCGCCAGCCGCACGCGCATGGTAGGCTTCCTGGCGGAACCGGTGTTTCTCATCGTCTTCTTTTCGGTCTCATTCGTCGCCAACTCCACGATCCCCTATATCGTCCAGCAAAAATGGGTCACGCCGATGGCCAACTTCTTCGAGCCATCGCACATCCTGCTGCTCCTCGCCTTCATCATGCTTATTCTGGCTGAGAAGGGGCGCATTCCCGTGGATAATCCTTCCGGACATTTTGAACTGGCCATGATCGAAGAATCCAAGGATCTGGAGTATTCCGGGCAGGGCGCGGCGCTGATGATGTGGGGCGGCTGGATGAAGTTCTTTGTACTCATGGTTATCTTTTCCAATGTCCTGCTGGCCCCGTGGGGGCTTGCTTCGACCATGGGTTGGGGGTCGGTCCTGTGGGCTATTCCATTGGTTCTGACCAAAATCCTGTTTTTTATCCTGTTCCTGGTCCTGGTCGAATCATCCCTGGCAAAACTCAGGCTGTTCCGCATCAGCGAGTTTTTGAGCGCTGCCTTCGTCATCGCGGTTATCGCCATGCTGACCAGCATCTTTCCTTAAGCCGATAATGACGTTCATCACCAACCTGAATGCGCTTGCCGGAGGGCTGTTTATCACTGCCGCCTTCGGCATTCTGGCGACGCGCCAGATTCGCGCCTGTCTGAGATTCTTCATCCTGCAATCGCTGTTTCTGGCGGCATCCGCATTACTGTTGGGCCTGATCCCTTTTTCAATTCATCTGATGATCGTGGCCGCCATCAATCTGGTTACCAAGGTTCTGTTTCTGCCGTGGCTTTTACGCCGCATGCTGAATGAAGAGGTATACACGCGCCGTGAAATATCTCAGGTCATCACTATTCCATCCGCGCTACTTATTGCACTGATGCTGACGATCGGTGCCTATTTCTTCAGCCTTCCGTGGGTGGAAACCGCATCGGCTTCGCCCGCCATTCATATCAACGTCCCCATCGGTCTGGCGGGCCTGCTCCTCGGCGCCCTGACGCTCACCACCCGGCGGGAAGCGGTTCCGCAACTGTTGGGGCTGCTGGCCATGGAAAACGGCGCATTCTTTGCCGGAATCGCGATTGCGCAGGGCCTTCCATTGATTGCGGAACTGGCGCTCGCTTTTGACGTGCTTGTATTGATCTTTGTCGTGGGCGTACTGACCCGAACCGTCCATGAACGGATCGGTTCCACCGCCGTAGGCAAGCTGGCCAGTCTGCGCGAGGAACCGCGCAAGTGATCCTGCTGGCAATGATCACACTGCCCCTGATCGCCGCGGCGCTGGCTTCGATCTCCTCCCGGTCGCGTTTTGGCGCGGACGCAACATGGGTCGCCGCGCTCGTTACGCTGATGCTCGCCATCCGGGCGGCCATGGAGGTCATCACCACCCCAACGCATATGATTGTGGCCATCCCCCACTGGATAGCCCTGGATGGTTTGAGCGCGCTGATGCTCATACTCGTCGCCTTCGTTTACGTGACAGCCGCGTTCTTTTCCGTGGGCTACATGGATTTCAGACAGAACGGCAGCGCCCGGCGTTACTATGTGAATTTCAATTTGTTCGTATTTTCCATGCTCATGGCGCCACTGATGCGGGAACCGAACCTCGTCTGGATTGTCGTTGAGCTGACCACCCTGTTCTCGGTGCTGCTGGTCGGGTTTGCAAATACGCATGAAGCGCTTGAAGCTGCCTGGAAATACGTGGTTCTCACCTTGATGGGGGCCTCCATTGCTTTGCTGGGATTCCTCTTGCTGTTCTGGGCGGCGGGACAAGCGGGTATCGAACATTATACATGGTCGGGACTGATCGCGGCCGCACCAGAAATGCCGCCCGTTCTGCTCAAGGCGGCCTTCGTATTCATCCTGGTGGGATTTGGCGCCAAGATAGGTCTGGTGCCACTGCATACATGGTTGCCCGACGCCCACAGTCAGGCGCCCTCGCCCGTCTGTGCGCTGCTTTCCGGCGTAGAGACGTCCATCATCCTCTATGCCATCCTGCGCCTCTTGCCTGTATTGCATGCAGCGCCCTCCATCCATGCGGATACGTGGCTGCTGAGCTTCGGACTCGTCTCGGTTGGCACAGCGGCCTTTCTGTTGTTTCAAGTCACCGATTACAAACGTATGTTTGCCTATTCCACCATCGAACACATGGGAATTATCCTGACCGCGGTTGGTCTGGGAGGCGCTTCGGCCCATTCGGCGGCCATGTTGCAGATCATCGGCCATGCGGTTACGAAATCATTTTGCTTCCTTGCCGCGGGCGGCGTACTGCTGCTTATCGGCAGCCGTAACATCACATCCGTACGCGCACTGATACGTCAGGCCCCGCTTGCGGGAGCGGCGCTCCTGCTGGGCGGACTGGCTATCGCCGGAGCGCCTCCTTTTCCTCTGTTCCTGAGCGAATTCTCAATCCTGAAGGCTGGCCTGCAACAGGGAAACTATCTGGTGACGGGACTGCTGACGCTATTCATTGTCACCGCTTTTTTTGCCATCATGAATCATGTCAGCCGCATGGTGCTGGGCGCCGATGAGTCGGCAAGTCAGGCCGCATTGCAGCACGATGCACTACCTGTCAGTTGCAAAATCACGCTCATCGTCGCAGCCGTTCCCATTCTGGTACTGGGCGTTTACATCCCCGATGATCTGGCGGCGCTGGTCAAGCTTGCCGCGGCGGCATTGGGAGGCCAGTCCTGACCTCCACGCACAAATCCGTCTTCAGATCCGTTCCTGACGAGTCAGAGCCAACGGGCATCAGGGAACTGATGGATCAGGCGCAGGCCATGTTCCCCGGCGCCATCCGGAGGATCGTCCATGGCGAGAAAAACAGTACCGAAATTCAGTGCCGGCTCAAAGTGCTTCCCAAGATTTGCGACTGGCTCTTCAATCAGAAAAAGCTTCATTTCGCCGGTTTGATCGTCGATGAGCATCCTGATCGATGGCGGCTATTCTACCTGTTCACTGGCCCGGAAACCGGAACCCTGCTGGTGAAAATCGGGGCACCGCTTGAGAAGGTAACCTTTCCCAGCATCAGCAAGGCAGTCCATGCCGCTGACTGGCACGAACGTGAAGCCGAAGACCTCTATGGTCTGGCCTTTGAAGGCCACCCGCTGCTGGGAGACTTCGTCCTCCATGACGACGCCTGGCAGGAGGGCGTGGCGCCCATGCGCAAGGGTTTCAATCCGGAGGCGGCGCTGGCAACCCGATTGCCAAACCACGAATGGCGGCCGAAGCGGATACTCACCGCGCCGGGGGCGTTCATCATGTCTGTCGGACCCGTCTTTAGCGCAGAGGCCGAATCGGTGCATTTTCAACTGGAAACCATCGGCGAGGAGGTAATTCACGCCTTTCCCCGGCTCTTTTTCAAATATCGCGGCGTGGAGAAGATTGCCGAAGGACGCGAAGTGGGTGAAGCGCTTCTGCTTGCTGAACGCTTTGCCGGCAACACGGCATTTGCCCACGCCCTCGCCTTTTGTCTGGCCGTGGAGCAGCTCGCCGGGATACAAGCGCCTCAGCGCGCCCGAACATTGCGCATCTTTTTCGCGGAACTGGAGCGTTTACGCCATCACCTTGGCGTGATCGCCGATATTTGTAACTCGACCGGTCTGGTCGTCGCCGCCAGCCAGCTCGCCATTCTGGAGGAGGAGACGCTACGCCTTGCCGGAACACTGGCCGGCCATCGTTATCTGTTCGGCCTGACAATCCCCGGCGGTTTAAGCCGGGACACGGGCGATCAGGCATGTCGCGAGGCGGTCGCCAGGGTCGGGGACATCATTCGGCGCATGGACGGGATCAAAGACATTCTGATCAATACCAGCAGCTTTCTGGATCGTCTTGAAGAAGTGGGAAGGGTTACACGAAGTCAGGCGCGCGGCTTCGGGCTTGCAGGCCCGGTGGCCCGCGCATCGGATTATTGCAACGATCTGCGAAAAACGCAGCCATACTTAGGCTATGAGCTATTTAATTTCGAGGTGCCATGCGAGATCGAGGGCGACGGGTATGCCCGCCTTCGCGTGTTTCTCTCCGAAGCGCGGCAATCGGCGCGCATTATGGATCAGGCCATCGCAGCACTACCGCGGGGCGCCGTATCCGCACCATGCGAAGCGACGCCGGGACAAACGCTGGCGGGCGTAGAAACGCCCCGTGGCACTGCATGGCATTGGCTACGGCTTGATGATCATGGGATCCTTGTACGGTATCATTTGTTGACGCCGTCGTTTTCCAATTGGCACGGGTTCCATCTGGCGGCTGAACATTTCACTTTTCAGGATTTTCCGATCATTCTGGCAACCTTCGGTCTGTCAGTGGCGGAAAGTGATCGCTGACGGGTTCGGGAGTAACGGTATGAGCGGATGGGTCATGAAGGGGCTGGCAACCGGGGTGGTAACCACGCACTATCCCCGTGGGGTGGAGGATACTCCCGGAACCTCGCCGGGATTGCCGCGGACAATGCGCCCGGACGAGGATGTTGATACTACGGTGGTCTCCGCTTGCCCGACGGGCGCCCTGCACGAAACTGATGGCCGGGTGACGGTGGAACAAGGGCGCTGCGTTCACTGCTTTCGCTGCGCCCGCAACGTGGCAAAGCCAATGCCGTGGGAGGAAGGGTTCGAGTGGGCCGCCATCCGTCGCGGTGCGGCGTGCATCCCGAGGGCTTTTCAACATTCCATACATATTCGCGTCATTGACGCGGGCGATTGTGGCGCCTGCCTCAACGAGATCAAACTCCTCAACAATCCGTATTACAACATGCATCGGCTGGGATTCTTCATCACGCCGACACCGCGCAAGGCGGACATTCTGCTGGCGGTTGGCCCGGTAACCGAGCACATGAAGGTGGCTTTGCAAAAGACTTACGATGCGATGCCCGCGCCCAAGCGCGTCATGGCCATAGGCGCTTGCGCCGTAAGCGGCGGTATCTTCGGCCCCGGTTTTGTGACCGGATCGGGCATCGCCGATATCCTGCCTGTCGATGTGGCGATCCCCGGCTGCCCGCCGCCGCCGCTGGCTATTCTGCACGGCCTGCTGGTCCTTAGCGGACGCAAGGATGCAGCACGCATCCTCAGCGAAACCCGCGACCCTGCCGGTCATACGGAAACGGAAAGCGTGGGACCATGATGGCTATCGGGACCTTGCTCGCCCTCGCTCCCGGTCTCTATGTGCTGGGTGCCATCATAGCACTGTGGCTGCCGAAAGAGAAAACGCCGTGGGCATTGGCCGGCTTCGGTGGAATCGGATCGCTGTCGCTTCTGCTGGCGGGTCTTGAGGCGCTATCCGGCACATCCTTCCACGCCTCATTGTGGACCGTACCCGGCATCGGGACCCTGGCCATATCCACGGATCGTCTTGCGGGCTTCTTTCTGACAGTCACCGGCCTGGTTGCGGCGCCGGCAGCTTTGTTCGCCGCCAGCAGGATCCTCCACGAACGTCATTCGAAGGCCATGGCGGTACTGTTTCTGGGGTTGTCCGCCACCCTGCCCATCGTGATCATCGCCGACGACACCTTTCTGTTCCTTCTTGCATGGGAACTGATGTCCATCCTGCTTTATCTCCTGGTTGCAAGCAACGGAGAGCGGCCCGGATATCTGATGCTGACTATCGGTGAAGCAGGCACCCTCGCCGTATTGCTCGCCCTCCTGTTATTGGCGCAACATGCGGGCGGTCCTGGCTTTGACGCGCTCAGGACCAACAGCGCCAACCTTGGCGCAGGTATCCGGTGGGCTATTTTTGCGCTTTCCTTTTTTGGTTTCGGCGTCAAGGCGGGGCTGATTCCACTGAACTTCTGGGTGGTTCGGGCTTACGCCGCGGCACCCTCTTCATGCATTCCGCTTATCGCCGGGGCGACCCTGAACCTTGCACTTTACGGCATCATCCGCATCAATGCCGATCTCCTGCCGATGACGCAAATCGGACCCGGAATCGTCATCCTGATCACCGGTGCGCTCACCGCCCTGATCGGTATCCTGTATGCCACCATCGATGATGACTTCAAGACCATGCTGGCATATAGCTCCATCGAAAATGCAGGTATCATCACCACGGCGTTCGGCGCCGGCATGCTGTTTTTCGTGGCGGGAAACCCGGTTGCGGCAGGCATCGCCCTGATCGCCGCACTCTATCATCTGCTTAATCACTCGGTGTACAAGACCCTGCTGTTCATGGGGGCGGGCGTGGTGGAAGACGCCGCGGGCACATGCAGCCTCGATCGTATGGGCGGGCTGCTCAAACACCTTCCATGGACAGGCCTGTTCGTACTCGTCGGCGTGTTATCCATTGCCGCTATGCCTCCGTTCAACGGCTTTGTCAGCGAATGGTTGACGCTCCAGGCGCTCCTGCGCAGCGTCAATCTGGTCTCCCTTGGCGTCAAGATAGCCTTTATTGTGGCGGGGGTGCTTCTCGCACTCACCGCGGGGCTGGCCGTCACCTGCTTCGTGCGGGCCTTCTCCATGAGCTTTTTGGGGATGCCGCGTTCAGCGGCTGTATCCAGGGCCAGGGAAACGCGCAAGCCGGCCCTCGTTGCCATGGCATTCCTGGCAATTTCCTGCCTGGCGCTGGGAACGCTGCCGACGTATGTGATTCCGGCCATCGATCAGGCGGTCGCACCACTCGTCGGCGCCAGCGCAACCGATGCGCTTGTTCCGCCTTTCTTCAACAAACATGCCGCGGCTGCCGAATTACCGCAAAAATTCATTGCCGAAACCCGCAATCTTGGCGCTCAGGTCGGGAGCGAGGTCTTGCCGGGCCGCGGGCTGGTCGTCATGCACCGCGGTCATGCAGCCAATCCCATCGTATTTGCCATGTCCACCTCATATATGTTTGTGACGCTTGTTTGTCTGCTCGGATTAACCGCGGGGCTTGTCCGGCTTTTCGCTTCCCGGCATCGCAGGGTTGAACGGCGACCCAGATGGGATGGCGGCGTCCGGCATTTCTTGCCGGAAATGACCTATACAGCGACAGGATTCGCCCAGCCGGTCAAGGTAATTTTTGATGCGATTCTACGTCCCGACATCGCGGACAGACGCGAGAATATCGCTGAATATTTTCAGATCGCGATTCAGCAAAATCGGAAGGAAGTCCACTTTATTGACCGTCTGGTGCTGCACCCCCTGTCCAGTGCCGCGCAATGGATTGCAAATACTTTGGCGCGCATGCACCACGGCCGGATCAATGCCTATGCGGGTTATGCGCTTTTGACCCTCGTGATATTTCTTGCGATCGCATCGTTATTGTAAGGAATCCTTTTGTCTCTTCCTGTCCGCAAGCCATTCCAGACGTTTGGCCAGGCGATCCTCGAAACCCCGGTTTGACGGGTACGGATAACAGGGGAGAATCTATCCTTATTTTTGCATTGGGGCGCATGCCGCTACCTCTCACCTGGCCTGGATTATTCGTGAGTCGTCCAGGTTAGCACGCTTCTTGCTTGTCTTCAGGAGAGCCCAGAAGAGCCTGTTGCAGGGAAAGTTCGCTCGCAGGGTCTGCATTTTCTTTCAAGGAGTCGGATTCGTGGATATCGCAACGCTTATTGGCCTTGTGCTGGCATTTGGACTGGTTGTTTTCGCTATTGGCAACGGCCTTCCAAGCTTTATTGATCCACCATCCATGTTGATCGTTGTCGGCGGCACGATTGGCGTAGTCCTCGTCAGTTATCCGTTGTCCGACGTGCTCAAAATCATCGGCGTCTCCATGAAAACCATTATATACAAATTACCTGCCGCCAAGGATATCATCGCTGAACTGGTTGAATTCTCCCAGGTGGTACGCAAGGAAGGCATTCTGGCGCTGGAAAGCAGGGTGGGCGACGCGGGAACTCCATTTCTCGCCAAGGGATTGCAAATGGCTATTGATGGCCAGGAACCCACGGAAATTGAAGATATTCTGTACATGGAGATGGAAAAGATTGGGCAGCGTCATGCCAAAGGCGCGGATATTATGACTCAGGTCGGCACCATGGCACCGGCCATGGGTATGATCGGCACATTGGTCGGGCTGGTGCTGATGCTACAAAATATGTCCGACCCGTCTTCCATCGGTCCGTCCATGTCCATCGCCCTCCTGACCACATTCTATGGCGCGCTGATTGCCAATATTGTCGCCCTCCCCATGGCCGCCAAACTGAAATCACGCAGCAAGGATGAACTTATTCTGCACGAAATTATTCTGACCGGCGTGCAATCGCTGGTTGCAGGTGAAAACCCGCGCGTCATGGAGCAAAAATTGCTTGGTTTCCTGCCACCCAAAGAGCGCAAGTCATCCTTTGACTGATCCCTTGCCGTATCCACGTCCTTTCGTGCATGTTCGCGGTTTGTCCTGTTTCTGTCTGGTCCACGCCATACAGGATCGCGCTTAACCCGTGGCGAAACGTGGAAAGAAGCCCGACCCGATACCACGGGAAAAGGATATTGCAGGTGCGCTATTTCTCGAATTGATGATGCAAATGCTGGCCTTCTTCATTCTGCTGACGTCCATGGCGGTCATTGTGGACGATAAACGCCTGGCGGCCCTGGGCTCGCTGGCGGGAACCTTCAGTCCACTTAGAAGAGGCGCGAACCTCAGTCGCGGCAAGGGGCCTGCGCTGCCCGCGCGCGACATCGTGGATGGCGCCAAGGCCCCCAAACGAACCGCCAAAGACTTGACGGAGGTCGCCAAACAGTTGGGGCTTGAACATGCCCTTTACATCCTTCCCCTGGACAAGAAAACCGTGCGCGTCCTGCTGCCCGAAAGAATCACATTTGCGCCGGGCCAGGTCTCACTTGATTCGTCGGCAGAGCCGTTGATGAACGCGCTCGCCAAGCTGTTTTTACAGCCGGCAATTATTGAAATCACTATTGACGGGTATACCGATGAAACGCCGACCAGGGGATCGCTGTACGTCTCGAACTGGGAACTGTCGGCAGCGCGTGCCATGAGCGTGTTTAAAGCCCTTTCCGCCCGCGGCGTACCCAATGGCCGTATGGTGATTGCCGGGATGGGCGACCACCATCCTTTAGTGGTGGATGGCGTTAATTTGAGCCGGAGAGTTGAAATCACACTCAAATTCCGTCCCGTCACCGCAAAGCGGGAACAATCAGCCAAACCCGTGCTGCGCCTGCCGTCCCGTCCCGCAGTCGCACCGCCGGGTAAACTGTAATGGCTCGCAAGAAAAAACAGGAACCTGAATATCTTCCCGACACGGAGTCCTGGATGGGCACCTTTGCCGATCTGGTCAGCCTGATGCTGACGTTTTTCATCCTGATTATTTCCATGTCCACGCTGGATCAAACCGGCCTGTCGGATATTTCCAGCTATTTCACCAAGGCAGTCTCGGTATTAAACGCAGGCGCCAAAACCGAAATACAGATGATCAAGCCTTTTGAACTGCAACACCTTGTGACGCCACGCGAACTGATGCTGGCGATGCGCCAGAACTCCAGGGTCATCCTCGCCCACAGTACGCTGGAGCATAAAGTCAACACCATTATCCTGAAAAATCATTTGATTCTGCGTATAGGCGATGCAGTACTGTTCAAACCGGGGCGGGCCAAGCTTGATCCGCAGCATATCAAGGCGCTCAAACGCCTGGCAAGAATGCTGGCAACATCACCCGGTTACATCCGTATCGAAGGACATACAGCCACATCCCGAATGCCTGAGAATAGCCCGTGGCCGGATCCGTGGAGCCTGTCTCTGGCCAGAGCGGCATCAGTCTTGCATGTGCTGGAGAACGGGGGCGTAAATCCGATACGGCTTTCCATCGCGGGGTACGGCCCTTCACGGCCGGTTTCCACCAATGCCACGCCGTTCGGACGCAGCCGTAACCGGCGCGTGGATATTGTGCTTTATGAGAAAAATTAAACTTGATGGCTGATGGAGAGCAAGATGGCTGATAAAGAAAAAAAACGGGAAAAAGAGCCCAGGGAGAAGAAATCATCCGGTAGTCTTTTGCCCGTTATTAACCTGGTTTTACTACTGCTGGTTCTGGCCACGGGCGGCTTTATCGCGTGGAAACTGATGCAAATGGAACAGCCTGACGCGCAAGCCGGCAATGTAGCCCGGACTGAAGATACGGCAATTCCTGAAGCCGAGGATGATAACGGGCAACCGCCGGTCATGATGCCCATGGATGATATTACCGTCAATCTGGCCGACACGGATCGAAGCCGATTCTTGCGCGCCAAGATTAAGCTGGCGGTACGCAACGAAAAAGCCAAAGCCAAAATTGAAGCAAACAAGGCCAAAATTAACGATCTCGTTATTACATTACTATCCAGTAAAAAGTTTTCCGATATTCGCACACCACAAGGCAAATATGCGTTGAAAGAAGAAATGGTGTATCGTATCAATCGCGCAGTGGGCGGCAAGCCGGTGAAAAACCTGTATTTTACGGATTTCGTTTCTCAATGAGCGATTCCGATCCGTCACGGACAGATCCGATACTCGAACCGGAGGAAGTCGCCGCGCTGATGAAAAACATCGCTCCGGACGAGGCAGCGCAAGCGATCTTCGCAACCTTGCCGCCTATACCGCGGCCCAGGCATGTGGAGACGTTCAGCTTTGAGGATGATGGGTCTGAGGAGGGCCCTGAACGCTACCCCTTATTTGGTAGCGTTCAGGATCGTCTGGCTGAGGCGATGAAAGAGGATTGGAAAGAACTTTTTCAGCGTCAGATTGAACTGGATGCGGAAAAACCGGCGCTGACCCGCTATGAGGAAATCATAGAACCGGACAAGCCGAATGTTTATTTCGTTTTTGATCATGCCGGCTTTGGCCTGATGCTGGTAATCGTCAGCACCCCTCTCGCGGTGGCCTACGTTGATGCCCTGCTGGGTGGAACCGGTGAGGCGTACGGGGAAGCCGCGGCGGTGCTCTCTCCCGTGGAACAACGGTTATGTGGACGCCTGGCACGGGAGATCGAACGCACCATGAAAGCTGCATGGAAGCCCGTTTATCCGATGGATTTTATTATCAAAAAAATCGAGACCGATCCGCAATTCCTGGGGGTGGCCGCCAGCCATGACTCATGCTTTAGCACCGTTCATCACATCAAGCTGGATAACGATCTTGAAGGAGACATCGCATTTCATTTTCCACGGGCGTTCCTGGACTCGATTCTGGAAATGCTGCGGTCAACGACCCATGATACGCCCGCCGAAATAGATGATGAATGGGGCATCCAACTGAGGAAGGGCTTACGGGACACCCCTCTCACCTTACGTCTGGAAATGGGCTCGTTGCAAATGAATATCCGCCAATTCCTGTCTCTTAAATCTGGCGATCAATTGCCTTTATCCAGGCGTGAAAGCGATCCTGTTGAACTATGGATCGATTCCGAACCCGTATTCCAGGCCATTGCCGGTCAAAAAGATGGCATGCTGGCTGCTGAAATCAAAGAAACATATCGCCACGGAGATCGACCATGAGTACAACAGCCCCGGAAGAAGACGCCGCAACCATCCCGCAAACCCCCGCGAATACCGCAAGCGCGGCATCTCCCAGTCTTGAAGGTATCATGCACATTCCTTTACAGATCAGCGTGGAACTGGGTCGTATCCAGCTCCCCTTGCACGTGGTGGCGAGACTGAGCCGGGGTGCGGTTGTGGACATGCGGAAGGAAGCCGGGTCCAGCGTTGATATTTGCGCCAACGGCAAGGTTTTCGCCAAAGGCGAGATTGTATCGGCGGATGGAAAACTGGGGGTTCGCATCCTCGAAGTGACGCCTGCCAGCGACCGTATTCATTCGCTGATCTGACCCATCCCCGGACTCGTTTGTCATGCATGACAATTTTCTGACACTTTCATTGCAATCCATCTCGGCGCTGGCTGTCGTGCTGGGCCTGTTTGCCGCTGTAGTATGGATGCTTAAACGATTGCAGCAACATCGTTTGGTCCGTGCTTCCACCGAACAGATGCGCGCCATGCAAAGTGTCGCCATTGATGCAAAGCACAGCGTGGTGGAGCTTGCACGGGGAAACACCCGCTATCTGATTGGAATCTCGCCATCAGGCATGACGGCAATTGCCGAATACGATGCGCCCGAGGAAGCAGATCCTCCACTTCCATGAAGATCAGATATCCAGACTGTAACAGCGCCAACCCCCGGATAATCGTGAGTATTTTATTACGAACCATGCCTTTATGGCTGGCTTTCCTGTTTTATGCAAATGTTGCGCAAGCGGCTGATATTCCTACCTTCTCCATCAGCCTCGGTGGATCTGACAACCCGGAAGACTGGTTCACCGGTCTCAAGGTTATTGCCGTACTGACCGTATTGGCGCTGGCGCCATCAATGCTGGTGATGATGACGTCCTTTACCCGCATCCTTATCGTCTTCGCTTTTCTGCGGCAAGCGCTTGGCACGCAGCAGGCGCCGCCCAACCAGATTCTGACCGGTCTGGCCCTGTTCATGACTGTCTTTATTATGATGCCGGTATGGCAAAAAATTGACGCAACAGCCCTGACACCCTACCTCAACGAGAAAATAAGCCAGAGTACGGCCATGGAACGTGCGGCAAAGCCTTTGCGTACATTCATGCTCAAACAAACACGTGAAGACGATCTGCTGCTATTTCTGCATGCCGCCAAACAGGATAAGCCCGCCTCGGCGGATGAAACGCCCCTGCATATTCTGATCCCCGCGTTTGTGATCAGTGAATTGCGCACCGCTTTTGAGATCGGTTTTCTCATTTACATCCCGTTCGTAGTCCTGGACATGGTCGTGGCCAGCGTATTGATGAGCATGGGTATGCTGATGCTGCCACCGGTGATGATCTCATTACCCCTTAAAATCATCCTGTTCGTACTGGTGGACGGATGGCATTTGATCACGGCATCGTTACTGCAAAGTTTCGCCTCCTGAAATTGATACCCCTGAAAGGAAAAGATGCTTTGACTGGCCATAATAACAATATGGGCTTCAGTGATATAGGCGTATTTACCGCGACGGAAAGATTGCGCCTTTTATACACGCAGTCATCCGTCGCCTTTCTCACCGCCCTGATCGCCGCTGGCCTGATGATTTTCATGCTGTGGAATGCCGTAGATCACAAACTTCTGAGTATCTGGCTAACGCTGATGGTAATATTTACGCTGGGACGCCAACTTTTGATACGTAAATTTCAACGCGAGGATGCATCCGGGGATCGCGTTGCAAGCCGTTACAAAATACTGGTCTGGCTTGCTTTCCTTGCAGGCATCATCTGGGGTGCGGGCGATGCCCTGTTCCTGCAACAATCACCACTGGAATATCAAACGTTCATTATCTTGATAGCCGGAGGCATGGTGGTCGGCGCCAGCGCTTCATACGCCGCATCCATGCCTGTTTTTGGTGCGTTTTCATTGTCAACGATGCTCCCCATCGTCACCTGGTGTCTGATACAGCCGGACAGGAATCATATCACCACCGGCTTTATTCTCACCGTATTTACAACAGCCATGTGGATGATCACCGCGCGCAACCACGCCATGCTTTTTAATAGCCTCACGCATGAACATCAAAGCAACTCGCTGGCGCAGACATTACGGCGGGAAGTCAATCAGCGAAAACGTCACCAGAAACTGTTGACGCTTCAGTCACGGGTATTACAAACGATTCTCTCAACAGGGCAGAAGCTGAAACCCGTGCTGAACACCCTGGTACTTGAAACCGAAGCGCATTGCCCCGGCATGACGTGCTCCATATTGCTGCTCGATCATGAAGGGAAACATCTATTGCATGGCGCAGCGCCTCACTTGCCCGAAGCCTGGAACAGCGTGGTCAACGGCATGGAAATCGGCCCCCATAGCGGCTCCTGCGGTACGGCAGCATATCGCAGGGAACGGATCATTGTCGAGAATATTGCCACCGATCCCTTATGGGCATCCTATAGCGGTATAGCGCTGCAGCACGGGTTGCATGCCTGCTGGTCTCAACCGGTCATGGATGCGGAGAACAACGTGCTGGGAACGTTTGCCATGTATTATAGCCACGCCCGAAGCCCGTCCGAGCACGAGATTCGCGTTATCGAAAGCGCAGCCAATCTCGCCGCAATCGCCATCGAACATGTCAGAAAAGAGGAGACTCTGCATCAACTGGTTGAAGTGATTCCCGATGCCATCGTCATGCATTGCTACGGCGGCATCGTGTACGCCAATCCCGCTGCCGTCAAACTGTTCGGCGCCGGATCCCGAGAGGATATGCTCGGTCAACCCATACTGAATTTTGTACATCCGGACATGCAATCCACCGGGATGGAACGTACGTGTCAGGCCATTCATACACCCATACCGTTGACGGAGGAACGACTACTCAAGCTGGACGGATCAGCGTTTGATGCCGAAGTTACGGCGTTTCCGGTCAAATATAAAGGAAGGCCGGCCATTGAAGTCATTATTCACGATTTAAGCGCCCGCAAAAAGGCTGAAGCGGAAACACGGCGTCTTCAGGCTGCCATGGAGCATGCGCCGGAAGGTATCTTCATCGCTGACGATCAGGGGAAAATTATCTATTGCAATGCGGCGTTCGCGCAGACGGCAGGCATGCGGCCTGAGCATATGGTTGACAGGTATGCCGCCGAATTTCGTGGCGGTAACAAGGGCGATGCCGACTACCATAAAATATTATCCCGTCTGAACAGGGGGAAATCATGGGAAGGCGAATTCATTATTTCGACTACCAGGGGCCGGAATCGAACGGTGATTCGGAAAGTAGCGCCAGTAATCGAAGCCGGAGAAACGCGCTACCACGTAGGAATTGATTTTGACATGACGGAAAAACATGCGCAGCAGGCCAAACTGGAACATATGCAGCGGCTGGAAAGCCTGGGCGTGCTGGCAGGCGGTATCGCACACGATTTCAATAACATCCTGGCTGCAATTATGGGCAATGCTTCGCTGGCAAGCATGAAACTGGAAAACGCACCGGCGGTACGGGAACACTTACGCAAGATCGAGGCCAGCAGCAAGCGTGCGGGGAAATTGTGCCATCAAATGCTCGCCTATGCGGGTAAGGGAAAACGCATGGCCAAACCACTGAATCTGTCCGCGCTGCTTCACGATGTTTCCAGCATGCTTGAGGTGTCCATCGGTAAGAAAGTGGTGTTTGAGCAGCACCTTGATCCATCCCTGCCATCCATTTGTGCGGATGAAGCGCAGATTGAACAGGTGATGATGAACCTCATCACCAACGCCAACGAGGCCATTGGAAGCGGTGCCGGCATTATCACCATCTCAACGGGCATCATGGATGCGGATACAGCGTATCTCAGGGAGTGTATTGGCCCCAGGAAGCTCAAGCAGGGCCCGTATGTATTTCTGGCGGTGAGCGATAACGGCTGCGGTATCGATACACAGACAAAAGCACGGATGTTCGATCCTTTCTTCACCACCAAACGTGCCGGCCGTGGGCTGGGAATGAGCGCCTTATTGGGCATCGTGGGTCAACATAACGGATCGATCCATCTGCAAAGCGCCAGAGGCAAGGGGACAACATTCAAAATCCTGTTCCCGCAAGTTGACCAGGATATGGTGACGGAAAAACAGAAAGTCTCCCCCCGGAGCACCACGCGGTTCTCGGGAACGGCGCTGGTGGTAGATGATGAGGAAGCCCTTCGCGAGACCACAACGCTACTGCTGAAACATATGGGTTTTGATGTTATTCTGGCCGAGGATGGCCAGGCTGGCGTGGAAGTATTTCATAAGAATGAGGACCGGATTACGGTCGTTTTGCTGGATATGAACATGCCACGCATGGATGGCGAAGAGGCCTGCCGGAGAATGAAAGACATACGCCCGGAAATCCCGATTATTCTGACTTCGGGCTATACCGAAATGGACATCTCACACGGGTTGAAGGAGAAACAGGCAACCGCCTTCCTGCACAAACCATATTCGTATCAACATCTTGCCCATATCTTGCATCGCGTACTAGTCGAGTAGTTCATTCATTACTGAATTTCACCCTCACAGAACCGGACGTGC
>CAYOUW010000008.1:0-29452 GCA_964407235.1 uncultured Zetaproteobacteria bacterium
ACTGAGCCCGAGCTGGCTGCCGTCGGTCCCGTATAAATCTGCCGAACCTCCCTTGGTACGAGATATCGCACGTATTGCAATTGTCCTCCGTGAAACGCTTTTTCCTTGTGCCTGTTTTTGTCTGGATGATGCTGTTTTCATACCAGGCTGATTCGATGGAGGCACCGATGCACACCAATCACCTGATTCACGAATCCAGCCCGTACCTGCTACAGCACGCACATAACCCGGTGGACTGGTATCCGTGGGGCAAGGAAGCCTTTGAAAAAGCGCGGCGCGAAGACAAACCGATCCTGCTCTCAATCGGGTATTCCACCTGTCACTGGTGCCATGTCATGGAAGAGGAATCCTATTCCGACCCGGAAGTGGGCCGCTTGCTGAATAAAACCTTTGTTGCCATCAAGGTGGATCGGGAGGAGCGACCCGATATTGACCATGTGTATATGCAGGCGGCGCAGATGATGATCGGATCAGGCGGCTGGCCGCTAAATATCTTGATGACGCCGGACAAGCGCCCCTTTTTTGCCGCAACCTATCTACCCAAACGCACCCGCTTTGGCCGAATTGGACTGATGGAACTGACTGAACGGGTACGTGACTTGTGGCAACATGATCGCGCCCGGCTGCTTCAACCCGCGAGCCAGATCGTTACGGCTTTGGATCGCATCAATGCGCCTGCCGCCGGGAGTGCGCCGATGGATGAAAAAGCAGCGGCGCGTGCGTATCGGGAATTGCATCAATCGTTCGATGCGAAGCACGGCGGCTTTGGCGATGCGCCCAAATTTCCAAGCCCTCAAAACCTATTGTTTCTGTTGCGTTACTGGCATCAATCAGGCAATAAAAAGGCGCTTGATATGGTCGAGAAAACACTTGCGGCCATGCGGTCGGGCGGTATCTACGATCAGATCGGTTTCGGCTTCCATCGCTACTCCACCGATAACCACTGGCTGCTGCCGCATTTTGAGAAAATGCTCTACGACCAGGCCATGCTAATTATGGCTTATGCGGAAGCCTATCAAGCCACGGGCAATCCCGCATACGCCCGAACGGCCCGGGAAATCATCGCTTATGCGTCGCGTGACATGCGTTCGCCGGATGGCGGATTCTATTCCGCCGAGGACGCGGATTCCGAGGGTGTCGAAGGCAAATTCTACGTCTGGACCGTCAAGGAAATAGAGGCGGTCCTGGGCAAGACGGATGCTGCTTTCGCGAACTCCGTTTTTGGCGTTAATGCCGATGGCAATGTCCACGATGAAGCCACGGGGCAAAAAACAGGCGTCAATGTGTTACATATAGCGCATCCGCCAACATCGGAAAAGGACAAGGCACGGCTGGATCAGATTCGTAAGAAGCTGTTCGCTGCAAGGGGAGAGCGCGTTCACCCCTTTCGTGATGATAAAATCCTCACCGACTGGAATGGCATGATGATTGCCGCACTGGCCATTGCCGCCCGTAGCCTGAACGCACCCGAATATGCGCGGGAAGCGGAAAGGACGGCCAATTTTATCCTGAACCGCCTGCGCAAGAAAGATGGGCGATTATTGCATCGTTTCCGCAAGGGAAAGGCAGGGTTGGAGGGCAACCTGGGTGACTACGCCTTTCTGGTCTGGGGCCTGACGGAGTTATACGAAACCAATTTCGAAATACGCGATTTACAAGCGGCGCTGGCATTGAACGCCTCCATGCTCAAACACTTTACCGCGCCGAATGGCGGACTGTATTTCACCGCCGATGATGCGGAAGGATTGCTGGTACGGCCAATGGATGCGTATGATGGCGCCATGCCATCAGGAAATTCCGTCGCCATGATGAACCTGATACGGCTTTCCCGCATGACCGGCGATACGATACTGGCGCAGCGTGCCGCGAACATCGGCAAGGCTTTTTCGCGGGAAGCCAGCCGCATGCCCTCGGCATTTGCCTACATGATGTCCGCGCTACTGTTCGCCGATGGCCGCGGCTACGAGGTCGTTCTGGCCGGAGACAGGAGATCGGCAGGCGGCAAAGCGATGCTGCATGCCATTCGCAAGCGTTTCATTCCTAACAAGGTCGTGCTATGGCAGGCCCCTCAATTAGCGAAACTGGCGCCCTATACCGCGCAGCAGAAAGCGATTGGGGGAAAGACGACGGCATATATCTGCGAGGATTTCCAGTGCAACCTTCCTGTAACAAATCCGCAACAGGCGCTAAAATTACTGGGTGGATCGCAGAAATAACCAGTTTGGAAAATTGTAACTTTTTCACACAGCAAACAGCCACGCCTTGTGCTGATGATCGCGGCCATGCACCACATCAAAATACATGGCTTGTAACTTCCCGGTTACCGGTCCGCGGGAACCCGAACCAACCCGGCGTCCATCCACCTCACGAATGGGCGTCACCTCGGCCGCAGTGCCGGTAAAAAAGGCTTCGTCCGCCACATAGACCTCATCGCGTGTGATGCGTTTAACCACCACCTTGAAGCCTGTTTCTTCGGCCAACTGGATCACTGTCGCGCGCGTAATGCCATCCAGAGCGCTGGTTAAGTCCGGTGTGTAAATCACGCCATCCCGCACCATGAAGATATTCTCACCGCTGCCCTCGGCTACAAAACCCTCTGTATCGAGGAACATTGCCTCGTCATAACCGTCGCGCAGCGCTTCGGAAAGCCCCAGCATGGAATTGATATATTGTCCATTCACCTTGGCCTTGCACATCGCGATATTGACATGATGGCGGGTATACGATGAGGTTCTAATACGGATGCCGTTGTTGATGCCATCATCTCCCAAATAAGCTCCCCAGTTCCATGCAGCGACGATCACATGCGTCTGTAAATTATCGGCACGCAGGCCCATGCCTTCGGAGCCATAGAATGCCATAGGCCGGATATAAGCCGAGTTCAGGCCATTTTCGCGCACGGAAGCCAACTGCGCCGCATTGATTTCATCCCTGGAAAAGGGCATGGGCATACCCATGATATGCGCGGATCGAAACAAACGATCCGTGTGGGCTTGCAGACGGAAAATTGCCGTGCCGTCTTCAGCATCGTAAGCGCGCACGCCCTCGAACACACCCATGCCATAATGCAGGGTATGCGTAAGTACATGCACCCTGGCATCACGCCACGGCACCATATTACCGTCAAACCAGATCACGCCATCACGGTCCGCAAAATTTGATATTGCTTTATTCACTTCTTCTCCCAATGGTTATAGCCAGACTATAGAGCTAACCCGGATTATTCATCAATACTTCCGTGCCCTCACGTGTTCTTTTCCCCTGCCTGTGCGATGCACGCAGACAGGCGCAACGAATCCTTGCTCAGGCGTCCGTAAGCGCGGTTACGCCCTTCCTCGCAAGAATCCATTACGAACAAAGGCCCTGCGTGATCAGCACGGCGATTCATGAATAATCCAGGTTAGTTGCAAAACCCGCGAGCGCCGATCGGGCAGCCATACTGAGGCAGGAACACACGATCGACAAGACTTCCAGCGCACTACTTTAATACCTCCAGGCCAGATTCGAAGGCCTGTCTCGGTCATGTTGTAATATGGCAAGACCTTGCCGCGTTCGGGTTATCCGTTAGGCTGTAGCATTCAATGAATGATCCGGCATCTCGAACGGGAAGGCGAATGGCTTGATTCACTGCAAATTGCTTTGTAAAAAATATGGTTCCGTGTCCGCATTAGATCGGGTGGACATCCATGTGCGTGATCATGAGACCACAGTCATTATGGGCGGTTCCGGTTCCGGTAAAACGACATTGTTGCGCCTGATCGCTGGCCTGGAACTCCCGACTTCGGGTGAAATCCATTACAAGAAAGAAGATTTTGTCCACATGCCGCGCAAACGCCTGTATGAACTGCGCGAAACCATGGGCATGGTCTTTCAATACTCGGCGCTGCTCAACTCGTTGAATGTCTACAACAACGTCGCTTTCACCCTGCATGAACACACTGATCTCGACGAAGAGGTCATCCGCACCATTGTTACCATGAAGCTGGAGCAAGTGGGCTTGCGTGGCATGGAACACCTGATGCCGTCCGAATTGTCCGGCGGCATGACCAAGCGCGTGGCTTTGGCCCGCGCCATAGCCATGGATCCGGCCATCGTATTCTTTGATGAGCCGACTTCCGGGCTGGACCCGATTTCTGCTGGCGTCATTACGTCCCTGATTCATGATCTGACTGAAAAATCACACCATACCTCGGTGGTCGTCACCCACGATGTCGAAGCAGGATTATCCATTGCCGATCATCTGGTGCTGTTGTGGCAGGGGTGCGTCATCGCCGAAGGCTCCGCGGATGATATTCGGCACAGCACGGATGAACGTGTCAGACAATTCATTGAAGGACGTCCCGATGGTCCCATTCCGTTCTCGCGCAGCACGACGTCCTATGTGGATGATTTGATGCATAAGCCGGGAACCGTCAGGCTGGCCCAATGAATATGGCGATCGCAACCTTCGGCAGGCTGGGGCGCGGATTCCTGCACATGCTGTCCGGACTGGGTGATGCAGCCACCTTGAGTTCCGCCTCTCTAAGGCTGCTTGCCGCCCCCCCATGGCAAGGCAGGCATATCATTATCCAAATGTTCAGCATCGGCGTTGGATCAGTGATGATTATTGCTTTAACCGGTACCTTCACGGGTATGGTTCTGGCCATTCAGGGTTATTATACCCTGGCTAAATTCGGTTCCGACTCCATGCTGGGCGCAGGTATTGCATTGGCAATTATTCGCGAATTGGGGCCCGTTCTGGGCGCCATGATGCTGACCGCTCGCGCCGGTTCAGCCATCACGGCGGAGATTGGTATCATGCGTGTGACCGAGCAGATAGATGCGCTGGAAATGATGGCGGTAAACCCCCGCGCCCGCATTATTATGCCGCGCATCATTGCCGCCACCCTGGTGTTGCCCCTGCTCATTACGCTGTTTGATCTTATCGGCATTGGCGCCGGATACATCGTCAGCGTGCATCTGCTGGGAGTCAATCCGGGGGCATTTATTGCCGAAATGCAAGCCAAGGTCACAATGCATGACATCAATGCCGGTTGGGTGAAATCAATTGGTTTCGGCTTTCTGGTTGGCGTCATCTGCACCTGTATCGGCTATCGCGCCACGCCGACCACGGAAGGTGTTGGCAAGGCGACGACGCAGGCCGTTGTACTTTCGTCGGCGGGCATCCTGATTCTGGACTATATCCTCACATCGTTTTTCCTGTGAAACCCCTGGAGTAAGCTATGAATGAATATAAACGTATTGAGATTGCCGTCGGGATATTCGTATTTATCGGCATTGCAGGCATGTTTTACATGGCCCTGAAACTGGGAGAGGTCGGCGGGTTGAGTACGTCAGGCTATGCCGTCACTGCCGATTTCGATGATATTGGCGGTATTCGCGCCGGTGCGGATGTCATGATGGCAGGCGTGGTCGTAGGACGCGTGAACAGTGTCCGCCTGACCAGGGATGATCAGGCAGAGCTTACCCTGCGCATTCATAACGGCATCAAACTAACCTCCGATGTTATTGCTTCAATTCGTACCAAGGGCATTATCGGCGACCGTTTCGTTCGCCTCTCCCAGGGGGCTGATGACACGTATCTGAAGGCTGGAAGCGCCATTGAGGAAACGGAATCGGCCATCAGCCTGGAAGGACTGGTGTCCAATTACATTTTCAATAGCAAGAAAAAATGACCGATGGCGTATATCCTCGCCCGTCGGGGCGCCAGGTTCCCTGTACCGTTTCTCCAGCCGACGATAGATTACCATCCTCTCATGGAATAAAGGAGCCCGATATGTTCAGGAAATTTCTGCTTTCGCTTGTATTAGTTACCCTGCTACCTTCTTATGCGCTGGCTGAAGACAGCCCCAAAGTAGTCGTCGAAACCGCCGTTAACGGCATCCTTCATGTGCTGAAATCCCGCCAGAATCAGAATCGCATTACGCTAAAAGACCGCGAAGCGATCCGTCAGTCCCTGAAAGGGTACTTCGACTTCCGGGAAATGGCCAAACGTTCACTGGGCAGGCCATGGAGGAAAATGGACAAGGCGCAACGCACCGACTTCGTGGACATCTTTCGTGAGCTGCTCGAACGCTCCTATGGCAATCGTTTATCCGAATACCATCATCAGACCGTTGAGTTCGGTAAAGTCAAAATCAGGGGGCGGATTGCTATTGTCAATTCCAGGGTTGTGGATACCAAAAAAAAGGTGCCGGTCCGTTACGTACTGTTGCATGAGAAAGACGGGTGGCGAGTGTTTGACATAAAAATCGAGGGTATCAGCATGGTCAACACCTTCCGTTCTGATTTTAAGCAGGCGGTCAGCCAAAAAGGTATTGACGGTTTCCTCGCTGATCTGAAAAAAAAGGTGGAAAAGATGAAAAAACAGGACAGGGCCGGGAGTTGATTTACGACATTCATGCTGCGTAAATTAGGCTCTGTTCTCGCCGCATGCCGACGTATCCTGCTGCTGCTCATTCTGTGTTTCACCATCCTTGCCGCATGGCTATATTGGCAGGCGCCACCGCTCGATACGATGCGTCCGGAACTGGAAAATATACTCAAACAACGGCTGGAACTGCGCGAATTACATCTTGGCCATCTTTCGTGGCACTGGGCCGGATATACATGGCTGGAAGCGGATAACGTCAGTTTTACAGGACGAAAAGGACAAATTTATGTCGCCAGGGCCAACCTGGCCGTGCGCCTCTCCACATGGGAGATGCTGGCAGGCCGCTTGCGGCCCACCAGCATCAGCGTACGACAGGGCGTCATCAGGCTGAATATCCCGGAACAGTCCCAGGCAGGAAAATGGATTCCTCTGTCCGGCAAGCTCAGTATGGAAGATACGACCTTCATTTTGACATATGGAACATTTAGCACCCGTTTGGATCACCTCAACCTGCATATGGATGGGCCAAATCACAGCCTTTCTGCACAAACCCCCGGATCAAGCTTTGAGCTGACATGGAATGAAGCCCTTGAACCGGTGAGCCTGCATGCGAGTTTTCATAACTTGAAATGGCTTCCCATTCCGTGGCGTATGCGCCTGCAAGGGAAATTTACCGGAGAAATCACCCTGCAACGTGATCCGGCAGGGCAGCTTTGGCACGTACAGAGTTCACTGTATTCCGGTGGTGGCGCACAGATCATGAAAGCGGAAGGACAGCCATGGATCAACTTTAATGCCATTGAAATGAAAGCGAACCTGCATACGAAACAGAACCTGTCCGATGTCACCAGCCTTGAATGGGAGAGGCTCAACTGGCGCTCGGGCATCAATACGTTACAGATGGATGGCGCATGGAAAAATAAAATACTGCATATGAATTTTCGTTCAGAAACAATTCAACTGCCAGTACTCGTTTCATGGCTGAAGCCGTTGGGCAATATGGCCTGGCAACAATGGCTTGCGGGCATCCATTCGGGTAAAATCGGACAACTGGAAGGTGACGTCACCGTCGCCCAGGCCCGGCCATGGCAAATTTCCACGCCCGGGCAGTGGCAACAGAGTCATTTCCACATCCATACGCGAATCCACGATGCCGGCATCCCTCTGGCGAAACCGAACGAGCAACTCCGCCATCTGGAAGCCACAGCCGACATAAATGAAAAGGGCATCAGGATGCAGGTAAGCCATGCCACGCTGCCGCATCATGTCGGAAAAATTCATGGCCGTCTGATCATCCGCGACTTGCGGAACATTATCTTTGATATCCAGGGTGGCGGCACAATCGATATCGCCCGTTTTCAGGCATGGCATGGTATCGGTTTGTTGCCACAACTGATATGGCGGAAATCTTCAGCCACAGCCCGCTTCTCATTACGCTGGCCCCTGCATGAGGCGGCCCCTCAACAGGGAACGGTGGAACTCATGCCCGATACGGTATGGCAGACCGATTGGATGGGCAAACTCGTCCACCTGTCAGACGGTGTTTTACGCTGGAACGCCAAAGGCAATCTGAAGATCGAATCCATGCATGTCGAACACGGTGCATTCGCGGGAACACTGAATCTGGATATGCATGAGGATCAAAAACATGCATGGCAACTGGTGAAACTGTCCCTGCGAACCGTTGCTGATTTTCCAACACTGGTCAATCAGTATCGTATTCCGCTGGATGCGCCCGCAGGCAAGATGAGAGCCCGTCTGACATTTGACCGTTCATGGCACCTGAATCTCGACCTCCACGAGGCGGCATGGCAACACTTCCTGGGCTCCGACAAAACCGTGGGAGAACCTTATTTTCTTGCCATATCCGGTGAAATGTCGGGCAACGGAATCAAGGTGATAAATATTGAAAGCAGTGGCGTTGCACCGGAAATAGAAGGCGACGGATCGCTCAATAGCACTCATTTAAGGCTGCGCTTGCGCACCATACGAGCGCCCGCTTTTACCGGCAGCATCAACATCACGGATCCCTTCAACGATGCGCCACTGGAAATTGACGTTCGTTCTGAATTTCTGGATCGCGCCGCATTACCGGACCATATTCCAGGCGCCATTAAACTCACGGGTATTTCAGGAACCGCCAATACATCCGGCGCATGGGTGTTACGGGGATTCTTCAAAAAGATTCAATGGAATGCCGTATCCATGCGCGGCGTCCATATTCAGTTTGCCTCTTCACAGCAGGGCGTCGGATTGCTTAAAGCTGAAAATCTGAATGTGGCGCAGCTTTCCGTCAGTGATGTGCGCGCCTTCTTCCGCCTTTCCGAAAAGGGCGTGGTGGATATGCGTCAGCTTTCCGCAACATTACTCGGACAAAAACTGGATCTTTCAGCAATTCTGTCACCCGAACCCGGGAACGCTTTGCGGTGGAAAGGGTTTGCCCGCGTCAGTGGAAATTTCAGCGAAATGATTCAGCGGCTGGATGCCTCCCGGCTGTTCGAAGGCGGCACGGTGCATGCTCTATGGTCTGGCCAGGGGCTGCTCGATCCCGGACGCCCCTGGTGGAATGACATGAAGGGACGACTCAGGCTCCGCTCCGACAATGGCCGCCTGCTGGTAAAAGATAGTACCATGACGAAACTGCTGGCGGCATTGAGCCTGACCGACCTGCCCAAATTTTTGACCGGGAAGCGCAAAGACGTTTCCGGGATCGGTATGTTTTACAAGCGTCTGCAACTGGAAGCCACCGTTAACGGGGCAATGGCGAATATCAATCAGTTTGCCATACGCGCATCGGCGCTGGATATGGCTGGCAGCGGCAAACTCAGCCTTGCCAATGGGCATATTGACTTATACATGACCGTGCGCCCACTACAGAATCTGGATGCCTTTCTGCGCATGATCCCATTGCTGCGCGACCTTATTCTGGGGCCGGCCAAAAGCGTGTTCCGCAAGGTTTATCATGTCTATGGGCCATTATATAACGCAAAAATTGAACCGGTCAGCCCGGAAAAGGCAGGACTGCCGGAGTCCGGCGTTATCGAAAGCCTGATCCACTTGCCGGGAAAGTGGTTTGGATCGGATAAGGGGCAGCCCTAGGGCTGCCCTTTACCCACAAATCATGCCACAGAGCCCTTGCACACGGGGCAGCCCTAGCCTGAACTATTCATCAATACTGCCGCGCCCTCGCTTGACCGTGATTGTGCGGGTGCGCATCGCTGTGAGGTAGTGGAAAATCGAAACTTCCTTTATTTTACCTTGATCAGGCCGATTCGATACGACGAATATAGCATGGAACGTAACAGCCCGTACGATCAAAATATGTCCCGGTGTTTGCGTATGGTGCGAACGGTAAAGAAGTAGCCTATAGTCTGGCTGAAGCGTGTGTGAACAGTCCGGGGTAGCGAGATCAATGGGGGGGGACGGGCGGATGATCAGATTACAGTCACAAAGTTTTCGAGATCAAACCCATATCGTATTGGCCCTGCTGGGCACGCTGCCCTATCTTCTGTTCATTTATATTATCTCCAGGGAACATTTCACCTTCACGCAGAATGTGTTGCTGGTCGCCGCTGTCATGCTTGTTTTTCATCTTGGTGGTTATCATCTCCTTCGAACATTCTCGGATGCTCTGGGTCGGTTGGTCCAGCGTACACGCATTGCGCCTGAATCGGCCACACTCAGGGAAATTCCCGTTGAAGAGGGAAATTTGACTGAACTTGCCGATCTGACAAGGCACTTCAACAGACTGTTGGAAGAGCTCAGGGATCAAAAGGATCAATATCGGGAGATTACGCTGGAGTTATTAAAACATGCAAAACAAAGCAATACTGAATATCAACGCCGCATGGCCGAAAGCGAAATTCATCATAACCGGCTAAAACCTTATATTGGCAGCCAGATTGCTGATCGTATTGCACATGGGGATGAAACCTTGCTGCGGCCTGAATATCGGGTCGTCACGGTTCTTTTTGCGGACATACGTTTCTTTACAAGCCTTTCGGAAGAAATAAGCCCTGATGAGGTGATTGAAATGTTGAATGAGTATTTCGATCGCATGGTGCGGGTGGTCTATCGCTATCATGGGGTTTTGGACAAGTTTATCGGGGATGAATTGATGGCTGTTTTTGGTTTTGTCACGCCTTCGGAGCAGGGGCCGCTGGATGCCCTGCGTGCAGCGATGGAAATGCAGAAAGCTATGGCACAGTTGATGCAAGAGCGAAAATCGCAGGGTAAGACAATATTCCAGATGGGCGCCGGTATCAATACGGGAGAGGCCATTGCAGGTAGCCTGGGCTCCCGGGATCGGAAGGATTATACGGTGATTGGAGACATGGTGAATGTGGCTTCGCGTCTGGAATCTTTGGCGCAGGGAGGGGAAATTATTGTCAGCGAATCCATGTACCGCGCGTGCGAGGACATTGTGGAGATGAAAAAACGCGGCAGCATTGAAGTGAAGAATCGTACAAGGCCCGTGAACTGTTATGTGGTTGCGGAGAGCAGCGGATGACCAAACGACAAAGGCAGCAAGAGGAGAAGGGTTTATGCAGCGTCACGGATCTGATCTTCAGGGCAGGATGTTGTCAATATGCGTCATCGATGGTAATGACGGACTTGCTATGGGAAATTACCTGAACACCGGAGGTAACTCTCTTTGAATAAAGAGGCTTTTTGGAAGTCAGACTGGTTCATCGGCGTACTCGTGACATTTTTGTTTGCTGTTACCTTTTTTGTATGGAATCCTCTGAAAGGCTTGGAAAACAAGGCCTATGATATGGGTGTATCCCTGGTGGCCCAACCGGCGGACGGCCATATTGTGCTTGTCGCCATTGACAATGAATCCATCGACCGCATGGGGCGCTGGCCATGGCCGCGCGCCACCAGGGCTAAAATGCTTGCTAAAATGGTTGAGAAGCTATCGTCTGCCGACGCCCGTCTCATTGGCGTGGATGTACTCTTCAGCGAGGTTCAGACGGATCAGAATCTGCAACAGCTCAAACAGTTAACTCGGGTTCTGGCGCGAAGAGGTGATTTGGAAACCAGAAGATTGTTGCAGGTAGCGGAGAAATCACTGGATATGGACCTCATGCTGGTGAATGCGGTCAGGCAGGCGGGTAATGTGGTGATGCCCATCGTCTTTGACCTTGGCGCTCCACGGAGCCGCCCGGTTACGCCGCTTCCCGATTATATCAGACGGATGGAAATCAGGAACATCAGCCGTTCCAGTGAATCCGCCAGCATTTTGAGTGCATCCAGGATAAGATACCCCTTCCCGAATTTGGCGAGGGCTACGGCGGCAATGGGCTATGTGAATGCGTGGGAAGGAAGCGGTGTCGTGCGCTCGGAACCATTGTTAATTGACTACCATGGTCAGGCGTATCCATCCATGTCACTGGCGCTGGCCGCAAAGTCTCTCAATTTGGGTATGAATGATATTATGGTCAATTCCGATATGGATATCAAACTTGGAGCGAAGAACATTACAACCGGCGCATCCATGCGGTTTTATCCCGATTTTTACCGATCCGATACGGGCAGAGCAGCCTTCAGGCATTATTCTTTTTATGATGTTTATACGGGGAAAATTCCAGACCGTGCATTCAAGAATAAAATTGTTTTGGTTGGAGTGACGGCATCGGGGACGGGTAAGCGTTATGTTACGCCCGTCAGTGATAGTATGACGAGCGTGGAATTGCAGGCGAATACGCTCAGCAGCATTTTGAACGAACAATACTTCACCCGCCCGGCATGGTCATTTCGAATGGAAATCGGATTTCTGATGATGGTCGGTCTGTACCTGATTCTGGTGTTTCCGCGCGTGGGACCGGGCGTTTCCGCCGCCCTGTCTCTTGTGCTTCTGTTGGCGTTGATTGGGACGGAATTCGTATTACTGACAGGTTTTGGGTTATGGGTGCAAACCATGACGGCGGCAACCCTGCTTCTTCTCGGTCATCTGGTGTTAACGACAAAACGTTACTTCGCTTCCGGAGGAGAGCGGCAGGCAATGCAAGCGGATTCAGCCGAAACGAACAAAATGCTGGGTCTTTCCTTCCAGAGCCAGGGTATGCTGGACATGGCTTTTGACAAGTTCCGCAAGTGTTCCGTGAATGATGATATTCTGGCTACATTGTATAATCTTGCGCTGGATTTTGAGCGCAAACGGCAGTTTAACAAAGCCACCTCCGTTTATGAGTATATGATCGGACATGAACCGGATTACAAGGATATTCAGACCAGAGCGGATCGTGCGAAATCAGCCGGCGACACCATGATCCTTGCCCCCGGCACGACAGGCGGCGGCATATCGGCCTTGCTGATTACCGGCGGCGCCAAACCCACGCTTGGGCGTTATGAGATTATCAAGGAGCTTGGCAGGGGTGCGATGGGTACGGTTTACTTTGGCAAGGATCCGAAAATTAACCGTGATGTTGCAATCAAGACCATGGCTCTGTCACAGGAATTTGAACAGGATGAATTACAGGAGGTAAAAGACCGCTTCTTCCGCGAAGCGGAGACCGCCGGACGACTGAACCACCCGAACATTGTTACCATTTATGATGCCGGCGAAGAACATGATCTGGCTTATATCGCTATGGAGTTTCTGTCCGGGACGAACCTGTCGCCGTTTACCAAACCGGACAAACTGATGCCGCCTGTCGCCGCGCTAAAAATTTCGGGAAAGATCGCCGAGGCGCTGCATTATGCGCATGCTCAGGGCGTGGTGCATCGCGATATCAAGCCAGCCAACATCATGCTGCTTAGAGACAGGACGGTGAAGGTGACGGACTTTGGTATCGCGCGTATTACCGCTTCCAGCAAGACCAGAACCGGCGTGGTATTGGGAACGCCGTCTTATATGTCCCCCGAACAACTGTCCGGCAAGCATGTCGACGGCCGTTCAGACTTGTTTTCCCTGGGGGCCATGCTGTATGAACTGTTAACCGGGGTCAGGCCATTTCGTGGAGATTCCATGGCTACCCTGATGTTCCAGATTGCCAATGAACCGCATCCCGATATTCGTGAGCGCAAGCCTGACTTACCGGAGTCCGTGGCGATGTTGACCAATAAACTCCTGGCCAAGGAGGCGGAATCGCGTTTCGCCAACGGCATGGAAGTCGTGCGCGCAATTATTGGCTGTTTAAAGGATTTTTCAGTCAGAGGTAAAGCAACATGAATGCGCTCGAAATGCACGCAGTGACCGATGTGGGAGTCAAACGTGAACATAATGAGGATTGCGTGGGAATTACACCCGGCCAGGGTTTTGCGGTTTTGGCCGATGGCATGGGGGGGCACAATGCCGGTGAGGTCGCCAGCTCCATGGCCGTAGACATCATTACGCGTTATCTGAAAAAGAATCTCGAACATATGCCCGAAGCTGAACTGGACCCGGATACGGGATTCACCAGGGAATCCATCATGACGCGAGATGCGGTGTCCATGGGAAACAATGCGATTTACGAGACATCGCAACATAGATCGGAATGTATGGGAATGGGAACAACCGTGGTTGCCGCTATATTCTATGGCGACCGTCTGACTGCCGGGAATGTGGGCGATTCACGCATGTACCGTTTGCGTGGCGATGTGCTGACGCATGTAACTGAGGATCACTCCCTGATCCAGGAGCAGGTGCGCAGGGGGCTTCTGACTGCTGCTGATGCACGCAATTCCGCTATCAAGAATCTGGTAACGCGGGCGCTGGGCGTGGAGCCGGATGTTGAACCCGATGTGGTGGAAGATATTACCCGGCCCGGTGATTTGTATATGATGTGTTCCGACGGTCTGACGGATGTGGTGCCCGATGAGGCGATTCGTTTGACGATGACCCAGTATCCCAATGATCTCCGTAAAATCGGATCACATCTGGTCCAACTGGCAAACGACGCGGGCGGCCCTGATAATATTTCAGTGATACTCATTCGAGTGAACAGGAGTTACCATCGAAAGCAGGGGATATTGTCAAGACTATTCAGGCGAAAGAAATGGTGATGACGGGTAAAATGGAGGAAAAGCATGGCTTGTAAACTCATCCTTAAATTCAAGGACTCAGTGATTTCCGAGTATGATCTGGATCAGGAGGAAACCGCTATTGGGCGTAGGCCAGAGAATGACATTCACGTGGACAATCTCGCGGTTTCAGGCCGCCATGCGCGCGTGCTTATGATTGGCGGCAAGGCTATTCTGGAAGATCTTGGCAGCACCAATGGCAGTTTTGTCAATAACAAACGGATTACCAAGCATGTATTGCAGCATGGGGATAATATCCTCATCGGCAAACACACGTTAACCTTTGTCAACATTGAGGATGTGGCGCAGCCGCCGGTGGAAACCCATAAAGATGAGGACGAGATGGACAAAACCATGATCCTCACGCCGAAAGCGCGTGCGTCCATGATGCCGGAAGGCCTCGGCGTCGCATCGAAAGGCCCTGCCATGCCTTTGGGCGCAGTACAAATTCTCGCGGGATCCCTGACTGGAAAGAGTTATGACCTGACTGCCTCGCTGACCAGTATTGGCAAGGGAGGTAATTGCAAGATAAGAATCAAGGGTTTTATGGTGGGGAAACAGGCCGCGGTGCTCACTCGCCGGCCAACCGGTTACCATATCACTCACCTTGAAGGCATGGCCAAGCCCAGGGTTAATGGAAAAGCAGTGGGTACGAAGCCACGTACGCTTAACGATGGAGATGTGATTAAAATTGGCGATACCAAAATGGAATTCTTCGTTAAGAAAACCGTTACCGCATAGACTAGTCTGTATTATTCATGAATAGTGCAGGGCTACCCATGCATTCCCGTGCAGCGTTCCATCTTGATCAGGTTCGCGCGTGCACATCAAACAGCCGGTTGTATTCATCCAGCGCATATCGATCAGTCATGCCGGCAATATAGTCGGCAATGGCGCGTGCATGCTGTGCTTCGCTGTTCTGCTTACGCATCGGCGCCATAATATCGGGCGGTAGCATGGCCGGGTTTTCCATATAGGCGGAGAATAGTTCATGGATGACACGGGTCGCCTTGGCCGCCATGCGAACAACACGATAATGGTGATACATATGTTTGAGCAGATAGCGCTTTATTTCGCCATTCATATGCCGTACTTCGCGTGAGAACCCGACCAGCGCTTTATCCGCATTGCGTACGTCGCCAAGGGAATGAATATCCGATTCTTCTATCCGCCGCGTGGTTTCATCAATGACATCCATAATCAGAAAGTTAATCATCCGGCGAATGGTTTCATGGATGGCGGTGCTTTCGGCAATGGAGGGAAGATCGTCCTTTACTTTTTCGTAGTGCATCGAAAACAGCGAAACGCTGCACAGCCCTTCCACATTCAGAATACCCGCACGGAACCCGTCGTCTACATCGTGGTTGTTATAGGCAATTTCGTCAGCCAGATTGCCGACTTGCGCTTCAAGCGTGGCTTGTTCACCGAGATGATATTCAGCCAGATCGGCGTTCACGGGAAGATCATGTGACGATGTGTGTTTGACAATGCCCTCCCGGGCTTCAAAGCTCAGATTCAGGCCTGGAAAGTTGGCGTAGCGGCGTTCCAGTTTTTCAATAACCCGCAAGGACTGGCGATTATGCTCGAAGCCGCCATGTGATTTCATGGCCGCATCCAGCGCATCCTGGCCGGAATGGCCAAAAGGCGTATGCCCAAGGTCATGGGCCAGCGCCACGCTTTCGGCCAAATCTTCATGCAGCCTCATGGTTCTGCAAATAGAACGGGCAATCTGCGCAACTTCAATGGAATGCGTCAACCTCGTCCGGTAGTGATCCCCTTCATGATTGACGAACACCTGGGTTTTGTATTCAAGGCGACGAAATGCCGTTGAATGGATGATGCGATCACGATCACGTTGAAACATATTGCGGGTGGGAGAAGCCACTTCAGGATACCTGCGGCCACGCGACAGTTCGGAACGGCAGGCATAAGACGCCAGTATGGTTTCATACAAATACTCCGGCGAAGTCTTCATGGATACTGTCGCATCATGGATAGCGCCTCCAAAGCGGCGGTGCGCGGATCAGGCGCCTGGATGATCGGACGGCCCACCACGATATAATCCGCACCCTGATTCATGGCCATGTGGGGATCGGCAACCTGCTTCTGGTCATTTTGGGCCTGGCCTCCCCAACGAATGCCGGGGGTGACGGTCAGGAAATCCGCGCCACACGCCTGTTTGATGTTGGCGACCTCATGCACGCCGCATACGACGCCATCCAGCCCGGCATCGCGCGCCATCGCGGCCCGACGCACCGTTTCCTGCCGCACCTCTTCGGGCGCCATGGCGCTGCTGGTCAGTACGGTGACCGCGATTAATTTCATCCGTGGAAACACCGATGCCGATTGCACGGATCCCCGCATCATATCCATACCGCCCGCGGCATGAATATTGATCATTTGTACGCCAAGATTTCCGGCGCTGGTGACGGCTTCGGCGACGGTATTGGGGATGTCGTGAAATTTAAGATCCAGAAATACCCGATGGTTCCGCATCAGAGTATGAACCAGATCCGGACCTTCGGCGACAAACAGGCGCAAACCGACCTTGAACCAGCCCACACAGTTGCCGATGCGTTGACACATGCCGAGAGCTTGCTCCCGGTCAGGCACATCCAGGGCCACCATCAAACGGTCACGCATCATATCTGGGTCTCCTGGATGGGCTGCATGCTCCCCCATTCATGGCACTGGGGGCATTGCCAACGCATATCCATGACTTCTACACCACAATGACCGCATGTGAAATTTCTGGACTGCTTCTGCCAGTGACGCGCAGCCCGGGTTTCGGCATCATCGTCACCCATGATTGCCCTGAGGTGAAGGCAACTGCGCAAGCCTTCGGGCAAGAAGGCTATTTTAGCCATCAGGTGTTTGGCTTCCCTGACGCCCTGCCTTGCACTGACGCCCTTAATCCATTCCAGCGCCAGAAATTCATCATGGTGTTGTTCCCAGCAGGACAACAGGAATGCTTCACCTTGTTTGGCATAGATGTCGGGACGATCCAGAAGGACAGAAACCAGTAACGGAATATATTGAGGCGCTGCCTGTTGCAACCTTTCCATACTGGCAAAGGACGCTTCATTGTCGCCACGGCTCAAATCTATTTCGGCGAGCAACATGTGCGCCGCGGCGCAGGCGGGGTTTGTATCAATAGCCCTGGTCACCAGATCCAGTGCCTGTTTCTCATCACCCTCGTTGCATTTTCCGCGGGCCATTTCGGCTGTCAGGTACGCAAGATGCAGTGAGGAGGATGTGCCGCGAGCCCGATCAAGGCGAGAAAGCACATCCCTGGCCAGACTCCACTCCCGACCCTGTTCACGAATACGCAAGGTTGCTTCCAGAGCAGGGATATGGCCGGGCGCTACGCCAAGGACCTTGCGATACTGTTGTAAAGCGCGGCCCAGTAATCCGCCAGCCTGAAAATCCATGGCCAGAGCAAGCTGTGCTTCCATGTGCAAATCATCGGAAAGGCCAGGTCGGGCCAACAGATTCTGGTGGATGCGAACCGCACGCCCGAATTCTCCTTTATTACGAAACAAATCTCCCAGCGCAAGGTAAACTTCAGCCGTTTCGGTTTGCAGGCGAGCAACATGGACCAGTTCCTTTAATGCCTGGTCCGGCTCATCGGAGAGAAGGTAGTTAATTCCCCGCAATAGCGACGGAATACGGGCATCTTCTGCCTCCTGCTTGTCTTCCATATCCGGTTGTAGCTGCCACAAAAACCAGATGAGCGCGGCGAAAGCCGCCAAAATGACGGCAAGCACAAGGGGAGGCGTCATGTTTCGTCTTGCAGGGGCAGGTTGCGCAGATTATTAACTTCTGTTTGCAATAAATTATTTTCGTGCCGAAGATGATTAATTTCATGTTTATGCTTACGGCGTGAAAAACTCAGCGATAGCATGCCTCCAAGAAAACCAAAGAGAAATGCAATAAAAATAGGCAGATAAAGAGGAACGTTACCGGATGAATAATCGACGAAATGGATGGAGACCTTGCCGTCATTGACGGCGGCGAACATGGTGGCCAGTGTCGTAAGCAATACTACGGAAAGCGCGTTAATCCAGTTCATAACATTCCCCTGTGCAGGTTGATCCTTGTGAAAGAAGCCTACTTTACAGGAAAAGCGTGAAGGGCCAAAGGATGATCACTGCGTACGAGATCGCGTAAACCAATGGACATGATTGATCTTCCGATGAAAAAGTAAGGGCGCGGATCAGGCGATCTTATCAACCCGCTCGCGCAAGCCCTTCCCCGGCTTGAATTGTGGCACGACTTTGGCCGGAACCTGGACGGCGGCGCCCGTCTTCGGGTTGCGGCCGATGCGCGCATTGCGCTGTTTGGTATAAAAGCTGCCAAAACCGCGTAGTTCCACCCGTTCCTTTCGGGTGAGCGCATCACCTATCGCGGAGAATATCGTATTGACGACCACCTCGGCTTCCCGGCGTGTGATTTGATCCTGTTTATTCGCTATAAGTTCCACCAATTCTGATTTGGTCATATTTTTTCCCTCGTTCCCTTCTCCCGCTGTGCTGAGTCAGAAGTATCGCCGCCCTTTTTTTTACCCGGAAACTTGCGCTGCAACTCCAGAGCAAGAGCGGACGGCGCGTCTCCTTTCTCAACGGATTTTGCGTAATTCCGGACTGCATCCTTTTCCTCGTCGTGCAGCATCTGGTTGATCGAAAGCTTAACCCTTCTTCGCTTACGGTCCAGATCGACAATTTTAGCTTCAATACTTGACCCACTTTTTAGTTCGGCGCTATCCCGCGGGACTTCACGATTGGAAAGGTATGCGATGACGCCTTGCATCAGTTCAACCGTAAATCCGCCGGAGACCGGCTCCAATACCCTGCCATCAACCCGGTTGCCGCGGGAGGCATTGGCAAGAAAAACTTCAAATGGATCGTCTTCCAGTTGCTTGACACCCAGTGCAATCCTTTGCCGTTCAATATCCACACCCAGAACGACGCACTCCGCTTCGTCACCTTTGGCATAGGACATAATCGCCTGCTCACCGGATTCACGCCATGAAAGATTGCCGATATGCACCAAACCGTCCAACTCGTCATTCAGACGAATAAAAAGACCAAAATCTGTGATACTCCTCACGGTTCCCTTGATACGCGATCCCGCGGGATGTTCGGCCAGCCAGGCTTGCCACGGATTTTCCGTTACCTCTTTCAGGCTTAACGAGACACGACGTTTTTCCGCATCGACCGACAATACTTCGACATCCACGACATCGCCTTCGGCAAGTACGTTCGACGGATTGATATCCTGCCGCGTCCAACTCATCTCCGAGCGATGAATCATACCTTCCACGCCCGGTTCGACCTCTACCATAGCGCCATAATCCAGCAGCTTGCGCACGGTCCCCGTTAAACGCATGCCTGCCTGGTATTTTTCCGTTACTTTTTCCCATGGATCAGGCTGTAGCGCACGCATCGACAGGGAAACCTTTCCGCTGGACTCATTCAGCTTGATGATTTCCGCCGTAACCTGTTGGCCTGTCTGTAATGCTTCACTCGGATGCTTCAGGCGCCTCCATGCAATGTCCGACACATGCAATAGCGCATCCACGCCACCGACATCCACGAAAGCGCCAAAATCCGTCAGGCGTTTAATTTTACCGGTGATTTTATCGCCAACGCCTGCCGAAGCAAAGAATGCCAGACGTTTTTTATCACGCACCGCCTCAAGCGGCCGCTTGCGGGAAACGACGATATTTTCAGGCTTGCGGTTTGCGGTCAACACGACAACGTCGATGCGTTGTCCCATCAGATCGCTGGAAGTCGATGGCGTGATATTGATTTCGGAGCGGGGCAAGAAAGCGCTTAAACCACCAAGATCGACCCTCAGTCCACCCTTGACTTCGGTCCGAACCGTCGCGGGAATACACGAACCGTTCGCCAGAGATTCATCCACGCATTTCCATAGCGATTGGTGCTTTGCCGCCAACACCGATAAATGAACGCCGCTTGATCCACCTGTTGATTGCACCATCACTTCAACACTGTCGCCAATAGAGGGAACCGCCTCGCCAATTTTCTCAAACTCGTTTAACGGGACAAGACCTTCATTCTTCTCACCCACATCCACCATCACCGATTCATTATCGATGCCGACCACCAGTCCGGCGACAATTTGACCACGCGCAGCCATGGGGTGTTGTTTGATGGATTCTTCAAATAATTGTTTGAATGATTGTTCATCCGCGTTCGTAATACCGGGTTTTTCATCCGCCAATGTCTGTCCGGATGGGGGAATCACCGATGGTGCAACAACATCGGGGATACTGGAATAATTCTTTTCAATGGCACTTGTCATGTCTGCTTGAAACCTCATTGGCGCCGGAATATGGTTTTTCAGGCTTTGCATGCATCTTCAGCGCGGCGGGCAAGCCCTCTGCGTTCCATGATGGCGAGCATTCTGTCCACCACTTCGTCGATTCGCATCGTTGTGGAATCAATACACACGGCGTCTCCAGCTTTTTTCAGCGGCGAATGTTCACGCTCGGCATCTTGAGTGTCACGCACTCTGATGCGGGTCAGGATATCGTCAAGGCTAGCTTCGGCTTCGATCTCCTGCAACTGTAACCAGCGCCTGCGTGCGCGTTCCCTGAGTGATGCCGTGAGAAAAAATTTGGCTTGTGCGTCAGGCAATACGACCGTGCCAATATCCCGCCCGTCCATGACACAGCCATGCCCGGCCAGTTGTTGCTGAACCGTAAGAAGGCGCGTTCGAACATTCGGCATGGCGGCAATCATGGAGGCGCTTGCCCCGGTTTTCTCGTTCCGGAGCCTGTCCGACCAGTTTTCGCCAGCGACAACGATACCATGCTCCCGCCACTCCATCTTTTCCAGGCATCCATCCAATACTTCGAGGATCGAGCTTTCCAAAGTAATATCCGCACCCCGCTGTTCCGCGCAACAGGCAGCGTAACGGTATAACAAACCGGTATCAAGCACGGGCAGGCCAAGGTTCGCTGCGAGCAGGGCGGACGCCGTTCCCTTGCCGGAACCTGAAGGGCCATCAATCGCCACTTGCAGCCCCTGGACTGGAATCCAGCCGGCAATCACCGTCACGGGCTTCGGTGTCGTGGTTGTTTTCGGGTATTGCGTCATCTCTTCCGCTTCGGGCTCGCACGCAAAGCCAGCAAGCCGGACACCTGTTTTGCTCCCATGAAAACGTTTAACTTCGTACTGCGCGTTTGCGATCAATCTCGCTTAGATGGCGCTTGCGCAACCGAATCGATTTCGGCGTGATTTCGACCAACTCATCATCGGCGATAAATTCGATGGCACGCTCCAGCGTAAGCTGAAGCGGCGGCACCAGATCAATGGCGTCATCCTTGCCGGATGCGCGCACGTTGGTCAGTTTCTTGCCTTTGGTGGCATTGACGACCAGATCGTTATCGCGCGCATGGATGGCGATAATCATGCCCTCATAGAGTTTCACGTTCGGACCGATAAACATCTTGCCACGTTCCTGCAATTTCCATAGTGCAAAAGCCACCGATTCACCCGCGCCATTGGAAACCATAACGCCGTTCTGACGCCCAGGTAATTCGCCGATGAACGGACCGTACTCGTGGAAGACATGATGGATGACGCCGGTGCCTCGCGTATCGGTCAAAAACTCCGAGGCGTAGCCGATCAGGCCGCGCGTCGGGCAAAGAAATTCAATGCGCGTGGTGCCATCGGGATTGTTTTGCATGTGGGTCATTTCCGCGCCGCGCTTACCCAGCTTCTCAATCACCGCTCCCTGATACCGTTCTTCCACATCCACGGTAACGTGTTCATACGGCTCCTGTTTGACGCCGTCCACCCTGCGAGTGATGACCGTAGGCCGCGAGACAGCCATTTCGAAGCCCTCACGGCGCATATTCTCCAGTAAAATCCCGATATGCAGTTCGCCGCGTCCTGAAACCTTGTATACGTCGCCGGCCTCCGTGTCTTCAACGCGCATGGCCACATTAGTGCGAATCTCCTTCATCAGACGATCACGAATCTGGCGGGTTGTGACGAATTTTCCCTCGGTACCGGCCAGCGGCGAACTGTTGACGTGCAACTCCATGGTTAGCGTGGGTTCGTCTACATGAATGACCGGGAGAGCAACGGGGTTCTCTTTATCCGCAATCGTTTCACCGATATGAATCGTTTCGATACCGGCCAGGGCGACAATGTCGCCGACCGAGGCTGATGCGATCTCGATACGATCCAAACCCTGAAAACCGAGAATTTTGGTAATCCGTGCCGAGGACCGGCTGCCATCAGCATGCAGTACCGTTATATCCTGCCCTACCCGGATCTGGCCGTTAGCGACGCGTCCGATGACGATGCGGCCAACATAGTCATCCCAGCCAAGCGTGGTGGCCAGCATTTGCAGTGGCGCACCGGTGTCGCCTGGAGGTGGGGGAACATGTTCAATGATCGTGTCAAACAGACAGGTCAGAGTGTCCGATGCGTCATTAATATCCAGCATGGCGTAACCATTTTTCGCCGATGCATAGACAATGGGAAAATCGAGTTGCTCATCGTCCGCGCCCAGCGCGGCAAACAAATCGAAGGTCGCATTCACGCAGGCATCGGGATCGGCGCCTTCGCGGTCGATCTTGTTAACGACAACAATGGGTTTAAGTCCGAGATTCAATGCCTTGGAGAGGACAAAACGTGTTTGTGGCATCGGACCTTCGGCCGCATCGACCAGCAGCAACACGCCATCCGCCATATTCAGGGTGCGTTCCACCTCGCCGCCAAAATCGGCATGTCCCGGCGTATCAATGATATTGATACGCATGTCGCCATACTTCAGAGACGTGTTTTTGGCGAGGATAGTGATGCCGCGTTCGCGCTCAATGTCGTTGGAGTCCATAACGCGCGTTACGACTTCAGCACGGCTGTCAAAGGTGCCGGACTGCTTGAGCAACTCGTCCACCAGCGTGGTTTTGCCGTGATCAACGTGAGCGATAATGGCGATATTACGAAGGTTCTGGTTCATTCGAGGTTATTCCTGAGGTTAAAGTAAAGTGGCGCGCCATGGTAGCAGCTTGCAGTTTCAATAAAAGGGGCGATCACACATGAAGAATGAAAGATTATTGCCCCGGGCCTGAAACCTGGCGTCGACTATAGCCTGAACTATTCATGAATCATGCAGGCCAGATCTGCCCTTTACCCACAAGTCATGTCACAGAACCCTTGCACGCGGGTCAGACCAAGGCGCGGGGCGAAGATAATGGTTATTCCATTGGCAAGCGCCGCAACGCCGATATGGCCCGTGTGCAAGGGTTCCCTTCGGGCGATTCGCTGTGGCACGACGTGGGTAAAGGGCAGGGCTGGATGCCGAAAAAAACAAGATGGTTGCGTTCACGCCCAATCAGGCTAGCTTCTCATTAGAGGGGTGGCGAAAACATTTGATCACACGGAGAAATGTTTGCTGCGCACCATCGTCTTTTTTCTGTTCTTCGTCTCGCTCATGCCCCATGCGGTAGCGAATCCACCGGCTGACGCCGCAAAATGGATTTTACCCCCGGTCCACTACCCTTCAGCCAATCCCTATAACGCCGCCAAAGCGGAACTGGGCCGAAAGTTATTCTTTGAACCTCACCTTCCCGGCAACCCGGCGCAAACATGTGCGACCTGTCACCATCCCGGTCTTAGCTGGACAGACGGTATGGCCCGAACCATGGGCAGCGGGCATGCCCTGGGCCGCCATACGCCAAGCCTCATCAACGTCGGTTATGGCAAAGCATTCTTCTGGGATGGACGCGCCACCAGTCTGGAGGACGCCGTCAGCCAGGAGGTTCTTTCTCCGGCCATGTCAGAAGCAAAAACACCGCGTGATATTCTGATTCGTATTGCATCCCTGTCCGGCTACCGCAAGGAATTCATGCAGGCCTTCGGCACGGAGGGCATCAGTTTTGATCGCATAACTGCTGCCCTTGCAACCTTTATCCGTGGCATCGTTTCCGGTTCAAGCCCGTTCGATCTCTGGTTGAACGGCGACAACACGGCCCTGCCGGATGCTGCCAGAAGAGGGTTTGTTTTGTTCAGGGGCAAGGCGGGCTGCGTGCGTTGCCACGCGGGACCGACCTTCACGGATTCCCGTTTTCATAACATCGGCCTCAACAGCGTGGATCCGGGACATTTTGAAATATCGGGCAAGAAAGCGGATCGAAATGCATTCAAGACGCCAGGACTGAGAGATGTCACCAGAACGCCTCCGTATATGCATAACGGATCAATCAAGACACTGACGGAAGTCATTGATTTCTATAATCGCGGAGGCGACCGGGTTGGCCAGGGCAATGAACTTTCGCCTCTGAACCTGAGTGCGCCTGAAAAACAGGAGCTACTCATGTTCCTGCGCAGCCTCACCGGCAAACAGAAGGAAACCGCCATTCCCCTTCTTCCCGTCAATCGTCAATAACTTTTCTTAAACTCCGTGGCGTGGCATGTCGGACATGGCGGTACGCGCCCTGTTTTCTTCAAATGAATTTCATGTCCGCAGGAAATGCAAGCAAGCGTGCCGGCGCTGGTGACCTCGCCCGAACGGCAAAGCAGCCCTTTTTCCGCACGACCGGCCGCATCAGACAAGACAGAGCTGGCGGCATTCAAAAGCGAAGAAATGGATGCCATCGCACCTGCGCCAAGACGTGCGGGGTTCAACCGATCACGCGCTTCATCACGCATGGATCCTGCAAGCTGCGCGAAATCCCGCTCCATAAAACCCTTAAGCTTTTGTCCCTGCTCTTCACTGAATGCTCCGGCCGCGGTCAACTGCTGGCGTGCTTTCTCCAGCGCGGTTCGAGCCCAGTCACCGCTTTTTTCCGCCCCCGTCTCAAACAGGTCCTTAAAACGGGCCGCCAACTGGTCGTACTGATCAGCCTCAGCCTCAGCCGAGCCTTCATCATCCATGTGAACAATCACCGCATCGCCAAATTCCGATGTGGACAGTTTGGTCGCGCCTTCCATCAGTCGATGAAAATCATAGGTCACGGTCTTTGCGGCAATAGCGCCCATGATGCCTTTCTCAATCAGGTCCGCAGCTTCTTTCCATCCCATGTAGCGGAGCATCATCGCTCCGGAGAGCGTCATGGAGGAAGGATTCACCATGTTCTTATCGGTATATTTCGGGGCCGTTCCGTGAGTCGCTTCAAACACGGCATGCCCGGTGTCGTAATTGATGTTTGCACCCGGCGCGATGCCGATGCCGCCAACCTGCGCCGCCAGTGCATCGGACAGATAATCCCCGTTCAGGTTCAACGTGGCAATCACGTCAAACTCCTTGGCGCGCGTTAATACCTGTTGCAGCGTAATATCGGCAATCGTATCCCTGATTACGATTCCATTCGGGAGTTGACACCATGGACCGCCATCAATTTCCTCTGCGTCGAACTCGCGTTTGGCCAGCTCATATCCCCATTTACGGAACCCTCCCTCCGTATATTTCATGATATTGCCTTTATGGACAAGGGTGACCGATCCAAGCTTATGCTCAATGGCATGCCGGATCGCCGCTCGAACCAGGCGTTCCGTACCCTCGCGGCTGACCGGCTTGATACCGATACTGGAGGTTTTCGGGAAGCGAATTTTGGTGACGTTCATTTTCTTCTGTAGAAAATCAATGACCTGCTTGACTTCAGCGGAACCTTCCGGCCATTCGATGCCTGCATAGATGTCCTCGGTGTTCTCGCGAAAGATGGCGATATCCACATCTTCAGGGCGCTTGACCGGGGACGGAACGCCCGCATAATATTTCACAGGCCGCAAACAGACATATAAATCCAGCGCTTGCCGAATTGCCACATTCAACGAACCCATGCCGCCCCCGACGGGCGTCGTCAGCGGCCCTTTAAGACCCACCATGTATTCGCGCAAGGCATCCAGCGTTTCCTTCGGCAACCATGCATCATCCGTCTCTCCGTAGCGATTCCACGCTTTCTCGCCGGCGTAGATTTCCATCCACGCAATGTTGCGCTTATCGCTATAGGCTTTTTCTACCGCCGCATCCAGCATACGGCGCGTCGCTCGCCAGATATCCGGCCCGATGCCGTCACCTTCGATAAAGGCGACAATAGGCTGATCGGGCACATTCAACACCCCGTCTTTGCCCATGGTGATTTTTTCTCCGGATTGCGGAACCTGAATATGCGTTTCAGTCATAACTACCTTCTTGTCAGTGATTTCGTTGTTTGATTTTGGCTGCCCGCTGGGCATCCCGCTGAGCCTTGATCGCCTTTTGGCGCGCCTCTTCATAATGCGCCTGCCGGATCGCCCGCGCAGCATCCTCCAGCGCCTGCTCGGCGCTCTTCAGCATGTTTCTGGCCCGAATATTATCGCCGGGAATGGATCGGGCCGTACTGATAGCCGAGCGCGCCGCCGCCATCTGCTGCACCGGCGGACTCGTCGCACAGGCCGCCAGCATAGCCGCCACAATGAATAATCCCCACCGCATAGCAGTATCATCGAACGTTGACGACGTTTTGTCAAACAGAGGGATTGTCAAACGGAGGGATTATAGTTCAGGCTAGTTCTGCCCGGGATCCGACATTGAATGCAAATCGTAACTACTCAGCACCCCCCGTCTTTTGCCCTCTGGCGGCGTTCCTGCGATGCTCAAATCCTCACATATGACCCATATGCTACGGATTCTGCGCTTCTCGCGCCTTGCCAGAGAACAAAATCCAGGGGGGTGCTGAGTAGTTACTGCAAATCAAGGGGTTGTGTAGCGCTCTTCGAAAGAATCAGAATCCCTTGCTGAACTGAACCCAGACGCGGGGCTTGGGGGAATCCGTAATCAGTACGGAGCGCGGGCCGACCGACCTGGCCACGGCCACTTCGGCATGCCAGCGGCTCGCGGCGTTAAATCGAATGCCGCCGCCCGCGCCGCTTAGCGTAGCCTCGTTCACGCCAGCATACCACGGACGGTTGTTGATGCGCACACGCTGGTTGTCGAACAGCGCGAAAACCTGCCAGTTTGGCGTAAACTGATGCCGCAATTCGACCCTCGCCAGATAGCCGCTATCGGCTGAAAGTATGCCTATATCGTATGCACGCACACCGCGCGGCCCGCCCACGACCAGCTTCTCCACTGAATCCAGATTGTGCGTCGACCACTGACCGGATACGGCAAGCAGCAGCGAATTACGTCGGCCCAGACCCTGCAAACGTGAGAAGCGGCCATTCCACTTGGTGAAATTCCCGGCGGTACGCGCCGTCACAGCATCGACCAGACCCGCCGTAAAATTATCGAATTTCACCCGGCCCGATGTCCATCGAACATTCCAGGCACTCACCGCCCCGCTGATAAAGCTGTCGCGCATATTACCTGAAAGACTTATCGCACCATCCTGAAGATGACGATCCGTACGAATCTGGCTTACGTCGATATGATCGCGCAAGCGCTTGTTATTATATTGCAATCGCGTATAAACATTCAATCCGCGACTGCGATATAGCGACTGGCTCAACCAGCTCCTGCCCACGCGCGCCGTACCATGCCCGCCGAGGTTACCCAAAGCACCGCCCAGGATATAATCCAGAACCGCATAGCCGGCGCCCATGCGCGTGCCGTAGCCGTTCAATACCGTTTGATAACCCAGTTGCCCGAAATTAACACCTCTTCCGGTCGTAATGCCGTTAAAGCTTAACTGATCGCCCAGATGCAGGGGATTGTTCAACTGCAAAGCCAGCCCTCCACGGACCCGGCCGGTATACTTATTACCAAAATTATTCGTCGAGAGTTGTCCCGTCAGCATGGGCAGGTTATGCACATTCACGTCAATATTCGACGTGCCGACGGTTTTTCCCGCCTTCAAGGTGGCGTTGACCGCGATCCCCGGAATATCGGACAGCAGCAGCATGCTCCGGTTCAGACTGCGATCCCGGATCCTCCTGCCGCTTTGCAGCGGCGACAAGGTGGACTCGAGCAATCCCTTCCGCACCCGGCTATAATCGTTCAGGTTGACCTTGCCGTAGCGCGCTTCCAGCACCCGGATCTCCACCACGCCGTTCTCGATCTCCTGCGCCGGTATCACCGCACGGGTAAGCGAATACCCATGCCTGTGATAATAATCGGTGATGCGCCCCGCCAGCGCGTTCAGTTGCTTCAGATTCAGGCTTCGATGCTCGGATCCTGCAACCAGCGCATGAAGGGTAGCCGTCCTGAACAGCGTATTGCCCGTGATGCGTATGCGATTCACCTTGAAAGATACGCCTTCGGGAACAGGCCGATGCTTTTTCTTCGGCATGATCAGCCCTGTTTTATTGCCGGAGGGGGCGGGCGCTTGCCTCGGTTCAATCTGGCGCAGAATCTGGCCGCCGCCCAATGCCGCGTCTGCGGCGGTCGCCCATGGCGATCCGGTCAACAACACGGCCCCGAACAGCAGGCATGTTCCTGCACGACCATGATACCCTTTCTTACGCATACCCGAATCTCTCTTGAACAATCCGTTCGCGTGCTCCTGCTTTCATCGACATCATCATTCTCCCGGCAGCTTTGGCAGGTGGATGCCGTTGCCTTCCACTGTCAGGAGAACAGTATTGGAACGGTTGCCGCCGGATTGTAGCAGCATGTATTGTAGCAGCATGTTCATGTTCGGATTGTTTCCGGCGCCTCGACCGGAGGATTTGCCGGATTGACCCGAGGTGTACTCCGTCTTCATCGTTCCGCGCGCGATGTACTCCGGGTGATTCAGGAATGATTGCGCCTGCGTAATGACGCTCTCCACGGATGGGCCGGCCCTACCTGGCTGGATGGTCAGGGCCGTGGCATTGCCCGCGGCCTGCGAGAACACATAATTTTTAGCCGTTAAACCGCTGCCGTTGATGACGAAGCTTCCCGGCGTGTTGCTGGATCTTGCTGGCGATGCCCATGCCAGACTTCCACTCGTGGCAGTAGCCAGAACGTCTCCGCCTACGAAGCCGCCGACCGTGCCGCTGAACAGCGGCAGCGGCTGCGCCTGAATGATGCGAACCGGCATAGCCGAATAGGTCAGCGTGGCGGGCGTGACGTTGGCCGTTAATCCCGTTTGCTGGACCAGATTGTAGTTGCCCACATCCGCGCCGCTGA
>CAYOUW010000008.1:29552-33101 GCA_964407235.1 uncultured Zetaproteobacteria bacterium
TCGGCTGTCGTGGCATTATAGACTTTGCTCGATGCCGTCAGACCGGTGACGTTCATCTTCGCCTTCGTGATCGCCGCCGTTAATCCCGTTTGCTGGACCAGATTGTAGTTGCCCACATCCGCGCCGCTGATCGTGTTGCCCGTCACGGTGACGGCTTTGGCCGTGCCGACGTCCTTGTTGACAAACGATCCGCTGGCGGCACCACCCAGGGTGACGGTATCCCCGAGCAGTTTTCCGGTAATGGCAGCCGTGCCGCCGAGCGTCTCGGCTGTCGTGGCATTATAGACTTTGCTCGATGCCGTCAGACCGGTGACGTTCAGGTTCGCCTTCGTGACGCTCACCGAAGTATCGACCGTTGAAAGCGTATTGTAGTTGGTCGTCAACGCGCCGCTCTTGCTCGACAGCGTCAGACCCGCCACGCTTGCCAAAGCCTGATTCGTCTGAACATTTTTGGCTCCCAGCGTGCCGTTGCCCGAAGCTGTGAAACTTTCCCCGTTCACGCCCGTTACCATCAGGTTCGTGCCGCTAAATGAAGTCGTTCCATTGTAAACCTGTGAGCCGCTTGCCGATAAGGTCGCCGGATTCACCGTCAGCCTGCCATTGGTATAACTAATGATAAATCCCTGCTGGTCCGACCACATCCCAGGCGCATAACTACCCGCGTTGATGTCTCCGGCATAAGGCGCATTAAGCCCGGACAGATGGCCGGATGTGTTCGCCCCCGTCACGGAGTAGGAGGGGTTGCTCAGTCCTCCCGCATAGGCCAGACCATCATAAGTTGTACTCACATTATCCGCCGTCAGCGTCAGCGGCGTCATAAGCGAGCGCAACAAGGGATAGGTATGCCCGTTGTAGATAATCCAGTTATTGGTAAAATCGAATCCGGTGAATTTACTTTCTTGCTGCATTTGTGCCGTGGTCAGTCCTACGCCTCCGTTTGACGATGTGGTCTGGTTTGAGGTTTCGATGTTCCAGTAACTGGAGGTGATGCCGGGACCGTTGTTCAATCCCACCAGCCCGCCGAGATTGTTGGTTCCAGTCACCCTGCCCGTAGCATAGCTGTTGCTGATAGCGCCGGAGGAATCGACACTTCCCACCAACCCGCCGACTTTGCCGCCCGTCCCTGTCACGTTACCCGTGGCATAGCTGTTGCTGATGGTGGAGTGCTCATAGGTATAGCCAACCAACCCGCCAAGATAGACCGTCCCTGTTACGTTACCCGTGGCATAGCTGTCGCTGATGATGGTGCTGCCCCGGATAAAGCCAACCAGCCCGCCGGCATAGCCGCCCGTTCCCGCCGCCACGTTACCCGTGGCATAGCTGTTGCTGATGGTGGAGTTGGCATAGGCATAGCCAATCAACCCACCGACATTGCCTGCGCCTGTTACGTTACCCGTGGCATAGCTGTCGCTGATAGTGGAGTTGCTAACGGCAAAGCCAACCAGCCCGCCGACATCGAACTTTCCTGTCACACTGTCGTCCACCAACCCGATATTGCGGAGAATGGCGCCGGAACCTGCTCTTCCAAACAACCCGACCTGACTTGTTGAGGAACTGTTGATGGTCAGATTACGGATGGTATGGCCCAATCCATCGAAGATGCCGGTAAAGTACCACGAGCTGCCAACAGGGGTAAAGCCGGCGTTAGTATTCCAGCCACTGGTCGCCGTGGCATCAATATTGGCGCCCAGTGCGTAGTTAGTAGCGAGGCTTCCGTTCATGCCTTGCAAGTCGGTTCCTGTCGTGCTGCCTGCCGCTCCCAGCTCGGTAATTACGGTGTAGCTGATAAGAGTTCCGTTGGAGCCCAGTTGGGTGCTGAAGTGATTGCCCGCGGACAGATTAACGGCGGCATTCACGTTGTAGGTGCTGGTGTTTCCTGCAGCCACCGCACCCTGACCGTATCGCAGCGCCAGTTTGGCCGCGACCGAGCCGTTCATGGCGCTGTTGATATTGATGTTATTTTGTGCGCTCAAGGTCAGGGTGTTCGCGCTCCAGGTGACGGTATCGTTGATATTGATATCACCGGCCGTGCCGGTGCTTCCGCTGGTACTCGCAATGGCTACATTACCTCCACCAAGATTGGCGGACAGCGTACTGCCCGTCATGTCACCACCGCTGGCGGCAATGGTGAAGTCTTTCGGATCAATCAGCCATGTGCCGCTTTGGCCACTGGTTGCCCTGGTGGTGATTTTTGCCGTATCCGCCACCTTCACCTGCGCGGCGCTGGTCTCAATAAAGCCGCCATCACCGCCATTCGGCGCACTGGCGTCCAGCGTGCCCGCCACGTTGGTGGTTCCCGCGACCATGCCGCCCATCAGCACGATCTTACCGTTATGATTCTGCACCGTCCGCGCCTGCACGATGCCGTCGCTGTTTACCACGCTGGCCAACAGGGCATCGCGCGCACCGGCATTCATGGCAACGATGCCGCCATCCGCCTGAATCAGGCCGTGGTTAGCGGCAAGGCTGTCCAGCACGCTCTTGTTCACCCGCAACTGCAGCAAACGGTTGCCGTTAAACGAGAGCGTCACCTGGTCGCCCGCACCCATGCCCACCGTGCCGAGTTTGGCGACAATCACACCGTTGTTCATTACCCGGTTGCCCAGCAGCGCCACATAGCCGCCGTTCGATGCGTGAATCACGCCATTGTTGACGATCTCACCCGCACCCTTGCCCGCGAAGGTCTGATTCGCCTTGCCGAGGGCGGCATCGCTGATGTTCAGCGTCGAGGCCACCAGCCCGCCCACGTTCACCTGCGCGCTCTTGCCGAAGAGGATGCCATTGGGGTTGATCAGATAGATCTGCCCGTTGGCGTTCAGATGCCCCATGATACGGCTGCCGTTGATATCGAGGATTCGATTCACGGCAATCGCCTGCGTATTGGGTTGTTGGAAGTTCACCGTCTCGCTGGGGGCGACATTGAAACTCTTCCAGTTCAGCGACAGATGCTGGCTGGATTGCTGGATGGTGGTGATCTCGCCGCTGTGGGTGATGCTGCCTGAGCCCGCCGTGACCTGGCCGCCCATGGGAGCCGCCATGCTCTCTACCGGAAGCATGGTGGCCGCGAGCATCGCCAGCGGGACCAGCAGCAGCAATCCTTTCAGTGCGTGAAACAAGTCTTTCAGTGCATGAAACAAGCCCCCCCCCCTTTTTTTTCTTTTTTCTCTTATATGAGCCTCTTGCAAAACTCCGGGTAGATGAGCGGCAATCCCACTTTGAGTCCATTTTCGGGATAGGATGAGCTACATGGTGGTTCCATGTAGCGAAATTCCAGCTCGGAAACAGGCCAAAGTGGGGAAGCAGATCGCCGATCCCGAGTTTTGCAAAAGGCTCTTATTTTTCGCAGCTTATTAAACAATGTCTAAAAGTCAATAAAATGTCGGAAAAACATCATCTCGCACGGCGACCACCCCTTCGCCCCATGATCAAGTCCAGATCACCCGATAACAACGATTCAATGTCATGTACTTTTGCACAGGCTACCTCCCCCCATACTTGGCCCATCTTTAACATTGTACTTCAAGGAATCCTTATACCCCAAGGCATGCA
>CAYOUW010000009.1:0-30196 GCA_964407235.1 uncultured Zetaproteobacteria bacterium
GCTCGGCTGCTTCCCGGTATGTTGGTCTGCGCTGGAACACGGTCAGGAACATCGACAAGGCATGGATGAAGAAGACCGTGCCGATGAAGCATCCGTCCGATCCGGAGACTAGCCTTTTCCGCGAGTCAAATTACTTTTGAAAACTTCACTTGTTGTTGCCGGTTTCGCAGGTATTCGTCAAATACCATGGAGATATTACGGATCAGCAGGCGCCCCGCGGGGAGAACAGTCAGGCTGCTCTCCTGTAGTTCCAGTAAGCCATCTTTATCCATGTCGGCCAGCTCTTCGATTTCCACGGCAAAGTGTTCAGAGAAAATGATGTTAAATTTTTCTTCAACCACATGAAAATTCAGGGCGAAATCGCACATCAGTCGCATAATGACATGCCGCCGCAGATGGTCTTCATCGGATAGCTGATAGCCACGAAAAACAGGGAGTGTTCCCGCGTCCACAACCTCGTAGTATTGATCCAGCGCCTTTACATTCTGGTAGAAGGCGCCATCCACATAGCCGATGGAGGTAATGCCGATCCCCAGCATCTCGGCATCGGCATGCGTCGAGTAACCCTGAAAGTTGCGGTACAGTTTGCCTTCGCGCTGAGCGAGGGTCAGCTCATCATCCGGTTTGGCGAAATGATCCATGCCAATAAATACATATCCCGCCGCAAGTAAACGATTGATGGAAAGCTTCAGGATGTTCAATTTTTCAGCCGGAGACGGGAGATCGAGTACGTTGATACGCCGCTGCGGCATGAACATCCTGGGTAAATGCGCATAATTAAAGAGTGCAATCCTGTCCGGAGAGAAACCAATGATGGTGTCCAGCGTGCGGTTGAAGGTTTCCGTTGTTTGTAGTGGCAGGCCATACATCAGATCAATATTGATCGACTGAAAACCGTGCGCCCGCGCCTCTTTAAGCACACTCAATGTTTCTTCCTTGCTCTGAATGCGGTTGACGGCCTTTTGGACGGCGGGCTCGAAATCCTGAACACCCATGCTCATGCGGTTAAATCCCACGTCACGCAGAATGTGAACGGTATCTTCGTTGCATTCACGCGGATCAATTTCGATGCCGTATTCACCCTTTTCATCGGATACAAAATGAAAACGCTCGTGCAACTTCGACATGAGTTTCCGGATTTGCATCTCATTCAAAAATGTGGGGGTGCCACCGCCCCAGTGCAGTTGGGAGACCGTGCGGCGGTTGCCGATGGTATCGGCCAGAAGGTCAATTTCCTTTAACAGATGATCGACATAGGGCAGGGCGCGTTCACGCTGTTTGGTTACCACTTTGTTACAGCCGCAGTAGTAGCAGACCGTGTCACAAAAGGGCACATGCATGTATAGCGAGACGGGCATATCCCTCTCCGCTGATCGCGTAAGGCTTGCGGCGTAATCCACGGGGCCGATACCGGTATGGAACATTGGCGCCGTCGGGTAGGATGTATAGCGTGGCCCCGCCTTGTCGTATTTGCGGATCAGATCAAGGTTGAACAGTTCGTCGGTTTGTGCACGTTTACTCATACGGTTCCTCTCTGGCTTTCCCGCAGGCTAGCTTTTACTGAGCCTGCGGGAAAGCCAGTCGCGGGCGCCGGGTTTGTCGTTGATTTCGCCATCCAGTTGCGCTTCATACGCCTGTGCAAGTAAACATCCCATGTCCGGTCCCTGCTTCATGCCGAGCGCGATCAGCATTCGGCCGGTAGCGATCGGTTCCGGTTCACTGTTTTGAGTTGCCATTTTTCGTGCTTTATCGAGCCATGACCATGCCGGTCTCGCCGGAGGAAGGGGAGCACGTCCCGACGCATCGGCTTCGGCCAGTGATTCCCACAATTCAATGGACGCGGGCTCCAGCCGGTGCGCCAGCCAGCGCACGGCGCGTGAGGTGGGCTGGCCATACAAAGGTACCGGATGTTCCCGTATCAGCGGGATAACATGATGTGAAATACGTTCCGGCGCACCGATGGCAGTGAGAAATGTCGTAGCCGATTTTCCGAGATCGTGACATAGCGCGGCAAAGATCAGGTACTCGCGTCTTCCATCCCCCGGATGACGGCGTTCAGCGATTTTCGCGGCTTGATCCACCACCAGTTTCGTGTGCGTCCATACGTTACCTTCGGGGTGCGAGCCGGGATCCTGCGCACATCCCTTGAGCGCAGCCAGTTGCGGATACCGTTGCAGCCAGCCACTCTCATTCAGGACATTCAGACCGAACGAGGGGTAGGGAGCATGCGCCCACTTTTGCCATTCGCACCAGATACGTTCTTTCGACAGTGTTTCAGCTTCGGGCAACAGTCTTTGGCACAGCGCTTCCGTATCCTTATCCAGTTTCAGACGGTAGCGGGCGGCAAATTGCATGCCACGCAGCACACGTAGCGGATCTTCCGCGAAGGCTTGGGAAACATGCCGCAGGAGCCTTGCTTCCAGGTCGGAACGACCACCGTGGAAGTCCAGAAATTCGGCATTCAGAGGATCGAGCATCATGGCGTTGATGGTAAAGTCGCGCCGCAGGCTGGCGATTTCAGGGTTAATGGCGGGATGGGTGGCGACGGTAAAGCCCTTGTGCCCGACTCCCGTCTTTTGCTCGGTCCGGGGCAGGGCGATATCGATATGGAGATTATCTTTCCATAATTTGAACACGCCAAACTGTCGTCCGACGAATTTGACCTTGCCCATGCTACCAAGCCTCTGCCGTAAATCATCGGCATTCAGGCCGTAAACTTCAATATCCGGATCCTTCGGGGTCCGTCCAAGTAATAGATCACGGACGGATCCGCCGACCAGCCATGCGCGGCCACCGGCAGAGGAAAGCGCCCGGCATACATCGATAACCGCGGATGGAATGCAGTGAAGATCCGGATCAGGCATGCCGCATTGTCCTGTTTGACCGTCCGTTCGACAAGGGGGTCTGGCAAGGTTATGTTCATGCCATTGAAGCGTTCAAGGAGGTTGATATGCGCTGGTCGGAAACCCAAGACAAGAGTGAAGCTGCGTTCCATCGTAAAAAAGTGACGGTGGCGGGCGCCGGGAATGTCGGTGCGACGGCGGCATTCCTTGCGGCCCAAAAAGAGCTGGCCAATATCGTTCTGATTGATGTGGTTGATGGCGTGCCGCAGGGGAAGGCGCTGGATATGCACGAGGCATCGCCGATCCAGGGATATAACGCGATTGTCCACGGCACCCGGGATTATGCCGATACGGCCGGTTCCGACCTGGTGATCATTACCGCCGGTATCGCGCGCAAGCCGGGCATGAGCCGGGATGACCTGCTGTCCACTAATGTGAAGATTGTTTCCGAAGTCACCGGGAGTATCGTTAAATATTCGCCCGACTGTGTGATTCTGGTGGTGACCAATCCGCTGGATGCCATGGTATATACGGCGCTGAAGGTTTCAGGGTTTCCCAAGAACCGGGTCATCGGCATGGCCGGCGTGCTTGATTCCGCCCGCATGCGGGCATTTATAGCCGATGAAGTGGATGTATCGATTGAGGATGTGAACGCCTTCGTACTCGGCGGGCATGGGGACACGATGGTGCCGTTGCCACGATATTCCACGGTAGCGGGCATTCCGATCACGGAAATGCTCGAAAAAGAGCGCGTGGACGCCATTTGCGAGCGTACGGCCAATGGCGGTGCGGAGATTGTCGGCTATCTGAAAACAGGTTCCGCTTTTTATGCGCCGGGTGCCGCCGTGGTGGAGATGGCCGAAGCCATTCTGAAGGACAAGAAGCGTATTCTGCCCTGCGCCGCCTACCTGGAGGGTGAATATGGCGTGGACGGTTATTATCTGGGCGTGCCGTGCAAACTTGGCGGCGGTGGCGTAGAGGCCGTGATCGAACTGGATTTATCCGTAGAAGAAGCGGAAGCCCTGCATCATTCCATGGATGCGGTCATCAAACTGGTGGAAACCGTGGACGCTCTCGGTTATTTTTAACCTTTGGTGCAGGCCCATCCAAACGTAGCGAGGATCGCGTCAATGACGTCAACGGTGATCAATCGGGCTACAGGTTCCGTGGCTCCAGCGTGAATGTTTTCTGTAAACGTATACTGAGAGGCTATGCATGAAACACCCTGTTCATCAACTGATAGACTACATTGGCAAGCAGATTCTGGGACAGGAACGGCTGATTAACCGCATGATGATTGCACTGCTGGCCGATGGACATATCCTCGTTGAAGGCGCGCCGGGGTTGGCCAAGACGCGCGCCATCAAGGTGCTGTCCGAGGGTCTGGAGGGAAGTTTTCACCGGGTTCAGTTTACTCCCGACCTGCTGCCGTCCGATCTGACCGGCACGGACGTTTATCGCCCGCAGGATGGCTCGTTCCAGTTTCAATCCGGGCCCCTGTTTCACAATTTGATCCTTGCCGATGAAATCAACCGGGCGCCGGCCAAGGTGCAATCGGCTTTGCTCGAAGCCATGGGGGAACGCCAGATTACGGTCGGGAAAGTCACGCATCGCCTGCCCGACCTGTTTCTGGTCATGGCAACCCAGAACCCGATCGAGCAGGAAGGCACCTATCCCCTGCCGGAAGCCCAACTGGATCGCTTCCTGATGCATGTTCCGGTTGATTATCCTGATGTCACCACTGAAAAAGCGATTTTGCGCCTGGTGCGCGATGAGATGATCACAATACCGCAATCCGCGGACGCGAAGGTATCGCAGGCGGATTTGTTCGCTGCCCGCAAACAGGCCATGCAAATATACATGGCTGAAGGACTGGAGGATTATATTGTGCATCTGGTGATGGCGACGCGCCATCCTGCCGATTACAGCGAAGATCTGGCCCGCTGGATCCAGTTTCCCGCCAGCCCCCGCGCTACCATTGCGCTGGACCGCTGTGCACGCGCTCATGCATGGCTGGCCGGACGCGAGTTTGTCGATCCACAGGATATTCAGAGCATTGCGCCGAATGTGTTGCATCACCGCATCCTGCTCAGTTTCGAAGCGGAAGCCGCGGGCGTAAGCGCCGATGATGTGGTCGCGGAATTACTCCGGCGCGTGGCCGTGCCATAATCATCCCATCATCATTCAATCATCACCCCATCATCAATCAGTCGGGATTCGATTGATTGACAGGAGGAAAAACCCTGCAACGTCCTGATCCCGTCATGCCTGATCTGGCTTATCTGATCCACTTGCAACGGCCGGCCGCCGCCCTTCGTCTGCTGGCGGGGCATCCCCGATCTCTGATGGCGGGCGCGCACGTGTCACATTTTCAGGGGCGAGGTATTGAATTTGACGAGGTGCGCCTCTATCAGCCCGGCGATGATATTCGCAGCATGGACTGGCGGGTGACGGCGCGTACCGGCAAGCCGCATACGAAGATTTTTCGTGAAGAGCGGGAACGGCCGGCATTGTTGTTGGTGGATTTACGGCCGCCGATGTTTTTTGCTACCCGCGGCGCCTTGAAATCGGTCGTGGCCGCGGAATGCGCCAGCCTGCTGGCCTGGAGCGTGATGCAGCAGGGAGATCGGGTCGGCGGTCTGCTGTTCGATGGAACACAAATTCGTCTGGCGCGTCCGGCGCGAGGCCGGAGGGGCGTGTTGCGATTCCTGGGGCATCTGGTCGGCCACCCCTGCTGGCGGCAACGAAATGCATGGCGGGCCGAAAGTGAGCCACTGCAAAGCATTGTACATCGTGGCGCCCATGTCGCGCGCAGTGGCAGTCTGATGATGATGGTCAGCGATGGACGGGGCGTGGATCAGGATTGCGTGGACTTTTTTCAGCGCTTATTGCAACATCATACAATGGTATTTGTGCTGGTTTATGATCCGTTTGAAGTGGATTTACCGCAAGCGGGCATCCTGCATGCCACGGATGGTCGAAATCGGCGGCGCCTGGATACGGCGAGCGCGCAGTTGCGCAAACAACACCAAATACGTTTTTTCACCCGCCGGGAACGCTTGCGGGAGCTCGCCCGCAGGCCGGGCTTCGTACTCATCGAATGCGCGACCTGTGATGATCCGTTTCGTGCGTTGCAAACGAGTCTGGGGGAATGAACAAGGCCGTAATCCCGGCCAATCCGCTGGCCGCATTGCGTGATATTCACTTGCCGCCGCCGATTGGCTGGTGGCCGCCGGCGCCCGGCTGGTGGCTACTGTTGGCGATGGCCATGGTATTGATTGTATTTCTGTTCTGGCGGTTGCGCCGCTGTGGCATGCAACGGCATCGCTCTTCCCCCACGACCGCCCGACAGATCGTTGCCGCCGCGAGCCTGGAGATGGAACGGTTGGCGGAGGATATAGAAGCCGGGCTTGCGCCCCGGCAGGCCGTAGTCGGCGAGTCGCGTCTGCTTCGGCGCGTGGCCATACAACTGGCCGCGTTGCGCGGTGACGCGAACGATGTGGCCGGGCTGACTGGCGAGGCATGGCTGCGCTGGCTGGACGATCAGTGGGATCGGGATGACTTCAGTCAGGGGGTGGGGCGGGAACTGATCGATGCACCGTATCGCCACACGTTCGATATCGATCTGTCCGCCTTGCTGTCGATCGCCCGGGCATGGCTGGTGAAGCAGTCGTGAATGCCGGATTCCTGTCTTCGATTTCATGGGATTATCCCTGGATACTGATATTATTGCCATTACCCTGGCTGTTGCGCCGTGTGTTACCGCCCGTCCGTCAGACCCGTCCCATGGCCTATATCCCCTTTGTGACGGAATGGGATGCGGATAACCGGGATGCATCGACGCGTGACGCGAGCCTGCTCCGGCTGATTCTGCTCGGGATGGTCTGGTTGCTGTTGCTGGCAGCCGCGGCACGGCCTGCGTGGTATGGCAAACCGGTATCCCTGGCCGTCAGCGGTCGCGATTTGATGTTGGCGGTGGATATTTCCGGGTCCATGGGCTTGAAGGATTTCGGCTTGAACGGTCATCCGGTGGATCGGCTGACTGCGATCAAGGCCGTCGCCGATACCTTCATCGACAAGAGGGTCGGCGACCGGGTCGGCCTGATCCTGTTCGGTACGCATGCCTATGTGCAAGTACCGCTGACGTTTGACCGAAAAACGGTGAAGACCCTGCTCAATGAAGCAGTGGTCGGGCTGGCAGGCAGGGCCACAGCCATTGGCGATGCGATTGCTCTGGCCGTGAAACGCATGCAAGAAACCCATCGAAACGCATCGGCGCCGGCGAATGATCGTGTGTTGATCCTGTTAACCGACGGAGTCAATACGGCTGGCAACATTTCCCCCGAACAGGCAACGGATCTGGCCGTTGAGCAGGGGTTAAAAATTTATACCATTGGTATCGGGGCGGACAGCATGGTTCTGCACTCCTTTCTTGGCGGCCAGCGGGTCAATCCCTCGGCGGATCTGGATGTAAAAGAGCTTACGTCTATTGCCGAGCGAACGGGCGGCAGGTTTTTCCGCGCCCACGATACCCGTGAGTTAAAAAAAATTTATCACATCATTGATCAACTGGAACCTGTGGCGCGGGGTCACGAGATATTCCGTCCGCGTCATGCCCTGTTCATGTGGCCGCTGGGATTATCCCTGTTGCTGGCAGGCACTTTGCTGGCTTCCATGCTGGATTGGAGAAACGTGTGGAAGCATTGAATATATTGCATGCCTTCCATTTCCTGCGGCCCTGGTGGCTGCTCGCCATACCGCTGTGGATATTGCTGTCGTACGGGGTTTGGAAGGGGCGTCGACAGGGTAGCGGCTGGGCAAAGCTGTGCGATCCGGCCCTGCTGAAGTATCTGGTTGGCGATACGCCCACCCGGGGGAAATCCGGTTTCCGGATAGCCATAATGACGCTAAGTGGCGTATTGGCGATTTCAGCGCTGGCAGGGCCTGTCTGGAAGCAGTGGCCGCAACCGGTATTTCGGTCGCAATCCGGCATGATTATCGTGCTGGATTTATCACGTTCCATGCTGGCCGGGGATATCAAACCCAGCCGCATGGTTCGCGCCAGACAAAAAGTCCGGGATATTCTTAATGCCAGAAGAGGGGGGCAGACCGGCTTGATCGTCTTTGCCGGTTCGGCCTTCGACGTGGTGCCGCTCACAACTGATAAGCGGGCCATTACGTTACTGCTGCCATCATTAACGCCTGGCATCATGCCCGTGCAGGGGAGCAATGCGTCGCTGGCGCTGAAGCGTGCCGGGAATATGTTCCGACGAAGCACGATTCGGCATGGTTCGATCGTGATGTTGTGCGACGGGGTGGATGCCGGGGCTGTGGCGGCGGCGCGGGCTCTGGCCCGGGCAGGCGACCATGTGAGTGTTCTCGCGGTAGGGACGCCTGAAGGCGCGCCGGTTCCCGCCGATGGCGGTTTTCTGAGGGATCAGAACGGCAATATCATCATGGCCGGCGTGAATGATGATCGTCTGGCTGCCGTGGCGGCCGCGGGTAACGGGATATTCCGGCGTATACGCATTGATAATAGCGATATTAGACAATTGCCGGGATTGATCCCCTCACCGCTGGCTCATGGCGCGAGCGCGCGGACAGGAACCGGGCGGATGCAAACCGATCAATGGCATGAGGAGGGGCCGTGGTTATTGCTGATGCTGTTACCACTGTGTGCGTTGGCCTTCCGCCGTGGTGTATTGCTTCTGCTGGTTCTGGGGCCTCTGCTGGCGCCATATCCCGCATACGCCATGAGTTGGCGAGGTATGTGGCATACCCGCGATCAGCAAGCTCAGGCGTTGATGCAACAGGATCATCCGGCTGCGGCGGCAGCCCTGTTCACTCGCCCGCAATGGAAGGCCGCGGCGCTGTACCGGGCTGGAAAATATGCCGGAGCGGCGAAGGCGCTGGAGGGAATGAATCAGCCTGGCGCCCTTTACAATCGTGGCAACGCTCTGGCGCGTGCGGGTAATTTTGGCGGGGCTATCGCTGCCTACAATCAGGCTTTGCGGCGTGATGCATCGAATGCGGATGCGCGCACCAACCGGGATCTGATCGAAAAATTATTACGGCGAAGGCAGGATCAGTCCCGGAAACGGCGGCAAAACAAACAACGTAAGGCGAATAATATTGGCAAGAAGCAGCAAAAACAGGAGCGTCAATCGGCCAACAAGCAGGGGAATCATCGGTCATCACCGAAACAGCATGCTGCGTCCCCGAAGCAGGAAAGCGCCAGGAAGACGCAGCAACGGAACAGGCAAGCGGGCAGGGGTAGAACGATGTCCGGCGCGGTAAAAAAGGAACAGCAAAAAAACCGGCAACGTATGCCGAAAGCCCAAAGCATGAACAAGCATAACGAGGCGGCTAATGCACGGCGGAAGACGGGAGCGCAGCCACGGCGTCCGGATGAAAAAAGCATTGAGAGTGAAAAGGCCGTCAAGCAATGGTTGCGGCGCATTCCCGACGATCCGGGAGGCTTGCTCAGACGGAAGTTTGAATATCAGTACCGTATGCGCGAACAGCGGCAAGCGCAATCAGGGAGTGATCAGGCATGGTAGCATGGATGGACGCACGCCTTTTTGGCTTGAGGCATGGCAAGATTATTCAAACAGCCCTGCTGCTCCTGGCAATGCTGCTATGGCACCACCAGGCGCTGGCCGCGGTAACGGCGCAGGTAAATCGCTATAATATTGGTGTGGACGGAACGATCAATCTATCCATTGAAGTCAGTGGAAATGATCGCGGAGATCCGGATACAGCGCCACTGCGACAGGATTTTGAAATCCTGTCGCGCAGCCACGGCAAATCATACAATCTGACTAACGGTTCGATGAGCGAACAATCGACATGGATGTTGGTGTTGCGCCCCCGTCATGCCGGCATTCTCCATATTCCGGCTCTGAAAGTGGGTGGGAAACATACTCGCCCAATCACCATTCACGTACGCAAGATCGCCGTCAGACAGTCTCCGTCAGGGCAGCCGACAGGCAGGGTATGGATTGATATGGCGGTCAAACCGGCAGCCGTGCGGGTACAACAGCAGGCCATCATCACCCTGCACGTTTACCAGTCCGCCAAGCTAAGCCAGGCGCAATTAACTGAGCCAAAATCCGATCACGCCATCATCGAGCGCCTGGGAAAGGATAAAAACTATCAGGTCTCCCGAAATGGGCGGACCTGGGCCGTGACCGAACGTCGCTATGCCATATTTCCTCAGCAACACGGGCTGCTCCATATTGCGCCGGTACAGTTGGATGGCAGCGTGATGAGAGGCGGTTCGGGATTTTCATTGGCGTTTCCGGGATTTGCATCACCGTTTTTTCAGTCGGGCCAACCGATTCGCGTGCAATCCAATGCCGTTCAGTTATCCGTATCGGCAATGCCGTCCAGATGGAAGAGCCATGACTGGCTGCCTGCAAAACGTGTGTGGATTCAGGAAGACTGGCCCGCGGGCGAAATCAGGGTCGGCGATCCTGTCACCCGCACCCTGACCCTGAAAGCCGATGGTTTGAGTTCCAGCCAGTTGCCCCGAATCATTACCCCGTTGCCAAGCGGATTGAAGGGGTATCCGGATCAACCGGTACTGAAGGATGACAGGCAGGCCGATGGTATCCATGGCAGTCGGCAACAAAAACTGGCCATCATACCGATCCGGGCCGGCGTTTATACTTTACCGGGGATTGATATTACATGGTGGAATACGCAGACAGGGAAAAAAGAAACAGCGACGCTTCCTGCGCGCACGTTCAGGGTCGTCGCCGCGCCGGGAGCGTCCACGTCTTCGAGTCCCCCGGTCCCACAAATCTCCGGCCAACAAAGCACGCCCCTGAAGCCTGTTGTAAAGAGAACGCTCAATCCCGCGCCTGGTGGTCGGACATTCCCGTGGAAGTGGCTGGCCCTGTTTTTCCTGTCGGGCTGGTTATTGACCATTCTATGGTTATGGCGCCTGTTGCACGGCAGACAACGAACCCGCGAACTGGCGCGAACCGCTTCCACGGATACAACCGCGGTGCGCAGGGATATTGTGAAAGCGTGCCAACAACATGATGCCAAAGCCTGTGAGCAGGCGTTATTGTATCTCGGCCGATTGCTGTGGCCTGATGAAAATATAAACAATCTTGCGGCATTCGCATCCTGCTGTCATGGGGCGCTGGTTCAGGAGATCAATTCTCTTGATCGTTACCTCTATGCAAAAAAGGAGGGCGCGCAATGGCAGGGCGACAAGCTGCTACAAGCCTTTGAGCAGGCGAATTGGTCACCGGCAGGAAAAGTGGTTCCACAAGAGAGACAGGCGCTACCTTCCCTGTACCCGGATTGATGCAGCGATAAAACCAGTGGAACGGCAAAGTCCTTTGTTCCTGCCTGCGTGCGTGCGGCACACACAGGCTGACGCAATCATCACGACGATTGATGAATCGTCCGGGCCAGCACTCAAGCGGTATCTCTGGCAATGGCCGTGAGTGTAAACTCGCCTGTATTCTTCGGCAGATTTTCCAGCACCAGTACAAAACCGAGATCACCCGATGCGCGAACGGGAACATGATCTTCCGGTGGCGCAACATAAGGGCTGTGACGAATGGCAGGCATGAGCGGAGGCTGCGAAATTGGCAATTCACGTTCAATCAGCAAATGTTTCGGATTATCCTTGTCAAAAATAGAGACATGGATGAAAGGGGGAGGGATTTCACTTTGGAGCAGATTTTTTACACGCCCTTCAATGACCAGCACCTGACTGCCATCATTTCGTTTGACCCATTGAGCCCGCACGCTTTCCGGTTGAATGCGCCAGTCCTTGTCGCGCACCTCGACAGGCAGCCCCACATTAATGAGTACGCTGCGTAGCCATGGATCATCCATCCATGCATCATGTTTAAACCAGAATCCGGCGGCGGCGATGAGTAATATGACGGTAAGCAGCCAGGGCATGACGCGCGCTTTAGCGCGGGGAGGTGGAGGCAGGGAAGGACTCTCATCATCCGACGCCTCTTTCGCGGGGATGGGCGGATCCATGACCTTTTCGCTGGGGTCATCGGCGGTCAAGCTTGCGGGTTCAGTGATTTTTATGGGTTCAGAGTTGTCATTCAGCGCCTCTTCTTCGATGGCCGAATGTGCGGAAAACAGTGGGAGAACATCATCCTCAGTAGAATTCGGGCGCGGTGGACCAACGGCTTCGGCATCTTCCGGTGGCTGGCCGAAGCCGAATTCAGCGCCGCACCGGTGACAGACAAGGATGGCGCTTTCATCCACATCCTCAAGCTGATAGGCGGCCTGGCAATGTGGGCAAACGATGTGCATGTCCGGATGATGGACCGTCCCGTAACGTTTGTCAGCTACTCTCCGGTGTCGGCTTTGCCCCGGGAACCGCAGGTCAGCTTGTATCCTCCGCGAAGGAGTAAGAGCTGACAATGTCTTACCTGACCGTTACGGTTTGGTCATGATTCAGGCGCGTCAGCTCATGCTTCGTTATCCCACGGGAAAGATCGCTCTTTCAGGCATTACGCTGCACTTTCCCAAAGGATCTTTTATCTATCTGACAGGTGAGAGCGGGGCGGGGAAGTCATCCCTGTTGCGTTGTCTGTATGGCCATGTGCGTCCCACATCCGGTCAGTTAAGCGTGCAGGATCTGGATATGAGGTTGTCGCAAGAGCATCAGGTGCGAAAGCTCCGAAGGCATATCGGCATCATCTTTCAAGATCATCGCCTGCTGTTTTCGCGTACCGTGTTCGAGAATGTAGCTTTGCCACTGAGGGTCCAGAACTGGAAGCCGGATCGCCTCGTTTCCCGCGCCCGCAAGGTACTCGAATTTGTGGGACTGGAAGACCGTTTATGGTCGTTTCCCGAAGCGCTGTCCGGAGGTGAGCAGCAACGAGTGGCGATTGCGCGTGCCATGAGTACCCGGCCTTCGTTGATTCTGGCCGATGAGCCGACGGGGAATCTGGATATCGAAACGGCGCGGCGCATCATGGATTATCTGATGGAGCTAAACCGGCAGGGCAGCACGGTGATTATGGCCACGCATGATTTGCAATTGATGGATACCCATCCCGGAGAACTCGTACGCCTGCATGCAGGGACGCTGGCGGAGAAAGTGCGCCATACGTCCCCGGCGGATGTTGAATGACAACGGTGAGTATGGATGCGTAAGCCGGGAGGACGAATGAGTCCGGTGAATGAACGATCCGCGCCCCGGCTGCCGGGGGGCTTCTCCCTGCCGCCCTTCGGCGTGCATCAGTGGCTGGCGCTGGTGATCGTTTGCGTGGCTTTATGGGTGCTGGGTCTTTTATGGCTGGGTATGCAGGCAGGATCGCAATGGATGGGGACATGGCAGCATGATGTTCACTTTCACGTTTATATGGAGCGCGGCAATCAGGCCAGCTTGAGACGCCTGGCTGATCAACTGACGCTGATCCCGGGCGTTGCTTCAGTACGGATCGTTTCGCATCAGGAGACGGCAACCTGGCTGCATGGCTGGCTGGAGGGCGGCGCCGTGGATGAAAGTGAATTGCTGCGCTCACTTCCGGGCACGGTGGAAGTAACTCCCGGCGCTGAGGCTGGCGAATTTTTATATTCGGACATTGCCGATGAAGCGCGGCGTTGGGGCGCCAGTCTCAACAGGGGCGAATTACATCTTGTTCAGGCGCAGCGCTGGCTGGCGGATGTTGAACGGCTGCTGTGGCTGATCACCCTGGTTCTGGTGTTGGCCATGGCCATTATCATTTCCAATACCTTGCGGATGACTCTGCTGGCTCGCGCCGATGAGATCCAGTTGATGCGTCTGTTGGGTGCGAACGAATGGTTCGTACGCATGCCATTTATTCTGGAGGGAATGCTGCTGGGCGCGGGGGCGGGTCTGCTGGCCTGGGTTTTGCTGTGGCCCCTGATTCTTGGGGCTTCAGGCTGGTTTGCCGCACTGGGCGTGAGTCTCAACGGGTTTATCCTGTTGGCGCCCATGGTGTTTGGCGGTGGCATCGCGGGAAGTTTCGGGGCATGGATCGCGACCATGCGCTTGTCGAATGAAAATGTTGCAACATCTTGACATTGAAGGTAATTTCCTCCACAATCAACTGCCAGTCATATTGAGTGGCAAGATTCAACTAAAGATTCATATTCAGGAGGTAACGATTTGATGGTACCCGCATTGGAAATGTCCAGTCTGGCACTTTTTCGCAAGGAGATTCGCCACTTTCCCCGTCTTTCACGGGGTGAGGAACATCGCTTGGCTTGTCGCTGGCGTGACGATCGGGATCGCGATGCCGCGAAGGATCTGGTTTGCGATAACCTCTATGCCGTCGCTGCCATCGCGCGTGAATATCGTCACTTCGGCTTGCCGGAAATGGATTTGATTCAGGAAGGAACCATTGGTTTGATGCAGGCGGTCAGGCGTTTTGATCCGGAACGCGGGTTCCGTCTGATGACCTATGCCACGTGGTGGGTACGCGCCGCGATCCATGATTTCATCCTGAACTCATGGAGTATCGTTAAACTGGGTACGACCAAGCTTCAGCGCAAGATTTTTGCCGGTCTTCAAAAAGCCAAAAACGCGATTGCCGCCATGGAAGGCCACAAGGCTGAAGAAGTAGGCGCTGAATTCGGTCTTTCGGCCCACGAATACCAGGAAGCGGCCACTGCGTTTATTCAGCGCGATATGTCGCTGGACGCCGAGTCAGGGGAGGGCGCGGCGCTGGTGCATGCCCTGCCAGCGCCCGAAGCCACGCCGGAAGAGATTGTGATGGACTCCAATTGGGAAGATTACCGGAAGTCCGCGTTATATTCCGCCATGGATTGTCTGTCGGAGCGTGACAGAACCATCGTGGCGCGCCGTCACTTGAGCGATGACCCAGCCACGCTCAAGACGCTTTCCGAGGAGTTTGGCATATCCATTGAGCGGGTGCGGCAACTTGAATCGCGCGCCATGAAAAAGCTCAGGAAATCATTGTCCTGATCTGACGGGCAAGGTAAGGATTTCCACGCCGGTTTCAGTGATTGCAACCGTATGCTCAAACTGGGCGGATAGCGATTTATCGCGCGTTACCACGGTCCAGCCATCATGCAAGACCTTTACTCCCGGTTTTCCCAGATTCACCATCGGCTCGATGGTGAAGACCAGACCGGGCTCAAGCCTTAAGCCGGCGCCTGGTTTTCCATAGTGCAATACTTGCGGATCTTCGTGGAACTCCCGGCCAATGCCGTGACCGCAGTACTCACGCACAATGGAGCATTTTTCAGACTCGACATAGCTTTGAATCGCATCGCCGATATCACCTAACGTAGCACCGGGGCGGGCAGCGCCAATGCCGATTTTCAGCGATTCTCTGGATACTTCCGTCACTTTTCTTGCTTTAACCGTCGGTTTGCCAACATAAAAGGTCTTACTGGTATCGCCATGCCAGCCGTTAATGATGCTGGTGACATCAACATTAATAATATCGCCTTCTTTCAGCTTTTTGTTGCCGGGAATACCATGGCAGACCACATGATTAACCGAGGTGCAGACCGATTTTGGGAAGCCGTGATAATTGAGTGGCGCCGGTATCGCATTTGCTTTCATGGCGAACCCGTGGACCAGCGAATTAATCTCACCGGTTGTGATACCCGGCCTGATATATTCTTCGATCATCACCAGTGTTTCCGCCGCATGGAGGCAGGCGGGTCGCATTTGTTCTATTTCTTCGGGTGTCTTCATGTGAATCATGTGCTGAATACTTGATACGCAGTCCGTGCATTGCAAGACTTGGAAACATGATTGAATTTCCCGATCCTGAGCGCGCGGACGCCAATGGTCTGCTGATTTCGGGAGGCGATCTTGCGCCCCGAACGCTGATGACCGCATACCGGCATGGAATTTTCCCATGGTATGAGGCGGGCGAGACGATTCTATGGTGGAGCCCCGACCCTCGCATGGTGTTGTTTCCCGCTGCCTTTCATTGCTCGCAGCGATTGGCCCGTCGCATACGGCGGAATATCTTCCGGATCAGTGAAAATAAAGCGTTTACCGAGGTGATGACCGCCTGCGCTGACCGGCGGGAAGGGTCGTGGATTACGCCGGAGATGATTGCCGCCTACAGGCGTCTGTTCGAATTGAAAGACGCCCGTTCCATTGAGGTCTGGGAGGGCGATACGCTTGTCGGCGGACTGTACGGGGTGAGGGTTGGCTTGGTCTTCTTTGCGGAATCCATGTTTCACAGACGAACGGACGCTTCCAAAATAGCGATGGCCTATTTGGTCAAGCAGGCGCGGGAAAATGGCTGGATATTCATTGATTGCCAGTTTTATACCGGACATCTGGCGAGTCTCGGCGCACGCACGATTCCGCGGCGGGAATTTCTTCATCTGCTTGAACGCGCCTTATCACAAAAAAACCATGGGAGGAATCCTGACCGCTAACCTGTTCAAACAGATTGGTTTCCGGATATTTCCCCGGAAAGGATGTGATATTCGCCCGTAAATACGAGCGACACAGTTCCTTCCAGCACGACTGAATCAGGCGTTCCGGACACAACGACATGGCCGCCGGACATATGAATGGTTTGCGGGCGAGTATGTTTTTCCATGGCCCAGATGGCAGCAGCGATTGCACAAGCGCCGCTGCCGCAGGCGAGCGTATGGCCCGCGCCACGCTCGATAATATCCACATAGACATCATCACCGATCCGTCCGCTGATTATTTCAATGTTACGGTCTTCAGGAAAGGTTTCCAGGGCCTCAAAAAAAACACGGTGCGGGTTGCCGATTTCGACATCCGCATGGCTGTCATTATAGCTCGTTACGGTTGCGGCGCCCATATGAATACGAATCCGGTTTTGTAGCTTTTCCGCTCGTACCATGCGATCCGCGATCCTGATGGACAGGGCGGACGGCCCGCCGCCTCCGACTTCTTCAAGTAACAAGCTGGCGACGCAGCGCAGTCCGTTACCGCAATTTTCTGCTTCAGAGCCATCGTTGTTAAAAATACGCAGGCGGATATCAGCCTCGGTATCCGGGAACATCAGCAGAAGTTGATCGCAGCCAATGCCATAACGCCGTTTCGTGATTTTACGAATAAATTCGGCGCCCAGGTCAGGCAATGGATTGATACGCATATCCAGAATGACGAAATCGTTTCCCTGAGCCTGCATTTTAGTGAATGAAAGTACGGTCATGGTCGCGGGCTGGTATGTTCTACAACCACGGTTGCGCAGATGCCTCCACGTACATTGAATACAGCGGTGAGTTTCAGATAGCGCGGATCGAGCAACGCGATCAGATCGCCGGCGATCCTGTTGGCGACCTGTTCGTGAAAGTGGCCTTCATTACGGAAATCCCAGTAATAGATCTTCAATGACTTCAATTCCACGCAAAGCCGGTCCGGAACATAGTCGAGTTTTATTTCGGCAAAATCCGGCTGTCCTGTTTTTGGGCACAGGCAGGTAAACTCCGGAGAATCAATGTGAATGTGATAATCACGTTCCGGATTCGGGTTCGGAAATGTTTCCATTTTTTTTGATGGGTTACTTGTCAATTCAGACCTCGAAACGTTGAATAATATCCGCGTAGATATCCGTCAGGATGTTGAGTTCATTCACTGCAACGCATTCTCCAATCTGATGAATGGTGGAATTGGTGAGCCCCAGCTCTATTACAGGCACGCCCGCCGCCGCCAGAAAACGCCCATCGGAGGTGCCGCCACCTGTGTCGCGCTTTGTTTTTATGCCAGTCATGCGTTGAATGGCAGCCTTAACAAAATTAAGAAACGAGCCATCCGGCGTGGAGAATGCTTCGGCCTGGTGCTGAATATCCAGAATGACATCGACATTATTGCACGCTTCAAAAATATGCTTTTGAACGCCTTCAAAATCAATGCCCGGATTATATCGGATATCAAGTGAAATCGAACACGTTCCGGGAATGACATTGATCGCGCCTGTGCCAGCCTGGATATTGGTAATCTGGCAGGTGGTGGGTGGAAAACCGGGCATTGCCTCGCCCCAGTCAATATGCGTCAGGCGGTCAAGCACCGGAGCTGCCAGATGTATGGCATTGACGGCATCCTGAGGGTAAGCCGAATGCCCTTGCCTTCCTTCAAACACCGCGGCAACTTGTACTACGCCTCGGCGGCCGCGGCGAATGACATCGCCAACCTGTGCCGAAGATGAAGGTTCACCGACAATGGCGGCGTCGGGAAGCGCATCATCCCTTTGCAGAGCTTCAACGATACGAATCGTACCGTCGATCGACTCTCCTTCTTCATCGGATGTGATAAGCAATTGAATCGAGGAAAGAGGGAGGTTCTTTGTGATCAGCCGTTCAAGCGCCGCCAGCCAGCAGGCAATGCCGCCCTTCATATCCTGCGCGCCACGTCCATGCAATGTATTGTCTTCAACGATGGCCGCAAAGGGGGGGTGCGGCCATTGTTCAACAGGTCCGGTGGGGACCACATCGGTATGGCCGGCAAAAGCCAGACATCCCGATCTCTCGCCGTTACGCATGTAAATGCTGTTCGTGACGCTGCCGATATTGATGGGGGTTCGTATGAATCCCAACGGAGTCAGCACTGATTCAAGATAGTCCTGACATCCACAATCGTCGGGCGTAACAGACGCCCTCCGAATCAATTCGACAGCGTGGGAAGGTGCGGTTAATTCAGGCATGGCATTAACGGTTGTGGCTCGGCGCTTCGATCCTGAAATCACGCAAAACTTTTTTTGCTGCGCCCAGTGTGCCGGCCGCGGCGTAAAGTACGCCATCCACTTCGATCCGCAACGCCGCGGCATTACCGCATGTTACTGATAGAAAGGGTGCATCGCTTTCGAGCCGCAGGCTTTGTCCCGCATGAAGCAAGGCTTCTTTAAGCAATGTTCCTGACGGATTGTAGACCTGTAGCCATGCGGATGCCTTGATGGCTGTCAAGCGATAACGATGCATTGTTGATAATACCTTGCCGGCAGCGGCAGGTGAGGCGGTCTCTTTTTCCATCAGAGGCAAGGCTTTGATGTTGGCATTGGCGGCAGCAGGGGTTCCCGCGACGGAAGGGGCGGCCCGCGGTGGCGCAGGTGGCGAGGCAGGCATTGTTGGCACTGCTTCCGCAACGGTCTGTTTCGTTGTTGTCACCCTTTCGGCTGTGATCGGATTCGTGTCAGCAGGACGGGCCTCCGGTGGAGATATTTTCTTTTCACCATCGCCCACTGCGTTAAACAGGATAAAAAGCAGCACGAAGAGGATGCCTGCAGCAATGGCCCATGTTTTGTTAGGCGCAATGGCCGGGTCGGGAATCGTGAGGGGTTTGGTAAGCCGGTATCCGCCGGATTTCAGCGCCGTGATATCCTCACGAATGTCTTCATTAAGAAACGCGGCGTACTGACGCAGGAAACCCAGCACATAGACTTCCTCGGGCAGCTTGCTCCAGTCGCCGCTTTCCAGCCCTTCTAAATAGGTTTCATGAAGTCTCAGGCGCGAAGATGCATCCGCGATGGTTATTTCCTTGCGTTTCCGGGCGGCATGAAGCTGTTGACCCAAACGTGTCTGAATCTGTTTCTTCAGATCCTCAGCGGATGATTCCGTGTCCGTCTGTTTTACATCCGTCTGATCAGAGTCTAAAGAATCGCTCACTGACTTGACAGTCCCTTGATTTCTTCTTCGGACCAGGCTTTGTTCAGGGGATTGGAGGTGAATTTATGGAAGCGTTCCAGTTGTTCCCTGATCTCTGAAATATTTTTTTCTTTACGAAGTAAATTGATTAAACCTTCGAGCGCCTGCCGATTGCCGGGCTTGTCGCGCAAGATTGTTTCATACAGAGCCTTGGCATCAATGATGCGATGGTACCGTACATAAGCCCGGGCTTCCCTGATTCGGGATGTTTCTTGAAATCGGTTAAGAATACGGGCCTGGCGGTACGCCGCGATGGCTTCGTTAAAGCGGCCCTGAAGCAGCAAGGCGTCGCCAAGGTTGATATATGCGATATCCGGCTGGCGGTAGCTAGGGTTAGACAGAGCCTTGCGAAAATATTTTTCGGCAGCTTCCGGCTTGTGCATTCGCAGCATCAGTCCGCCATAATTGTTGTAGGTGGCCGAGGATGGATCATGTTTGATCGCCCGGCTGTAGTAAGCATTGGCCTTGCTCAGGTTGCCACGCAATTGCCATGCATAACCGAGCGCGCCCAGGACTTCGGAACGATCCGGGTTGACGCTCTCGGCGTGTAGCAATTCTTCAAAAGCCTTGGGCATGTTTCCTTTGTTCAGGGCATCGACGCCCAGTTGATAATGGATGTCCACGCGCCTGGCCCGGAGTTCCGGACTCACTGACGGGTTCATGCTTGAACAGGCGGAGAACGTAAGCGCGATGAACAGCAATGGAGCGCGCACCGGAGTTTTTGACATGGCATCTCTCATCACAGTAACCGCTCCACAAGGGCATGAACCGGTCTCAGCGCCTGATCATTCAAGGCGGTCATATCACTGATAATGGCGTGTTCAAGTATGTTATGGCAATTCCCCGCACAGGCATGGATGTCTTCGTCCGTTTCAAAAAACGCAAGTAGCATACGCTGAGCCCTGGCGGCATTGTCGCGCATGATTTCAAGGACATGGCTGACGCTGACATTGTCCTCTTCTGCGTGCCAGCAATCGTAATCGGTGCTCATGGCCACCGTGGCGTAGCACATTTCTGCCTCCCGCGCGAGTTTGGCCTCGGGCATATTGGTCATGCCAATCACATCCATGCCCCAACTGCGATACAATTCGGATTCCGCTCTGGAAGAGAACTGGGGGCCCTGCATCGCGAGATAAGCGCCATTTTCATGGACGGAAATTTCCGCGGCCCCACATGCTCCGGATAACCGGGTGTGCAGACTTGCGCATACAGGGTTCGCCATGGATACGTGAGCGACCACAGGCCCGTCGAAGAATGTTGATGCGCGACCGCGGGTACGATCGACAAATTGGTCCACCAGCACAAAGTCTCCCGGTTTGATCTCCTCTTTCAGGGATCCCACGGCGGATATGGAAATAATGCGTGAAACGCCCGCCAGCTTCATGGCATAGATATTGGCGCGGTAATTGATACGGTGCGGAGGAATGCCGTGTCCCTGCCCGTGGCGTGGCAGAAATATGACTTCATGACCACCCATACAGGCCAGTATCAATGGCGCGGAAGGAGGACCGTATGGTGTTTCGATATCGAGATAGTCGGATACTTCCACGCCCTCAATGTCATCCAGGCCGCTACCGCCAATAATGCCGATTCGATTATGCATGCGCCTCCATCAGCGGATGCTCGGCCCTGTTGCCTGCCTGAGCCTTCAACTGGCCGCAAGCCGCCATAATATCATCTCCGCGAGAGCGCCTTACGGTGGCACGAATCCCTTTTTCTATCAAGGCCTTGGCAAATTCGTTCATGTGTTGCTTTGAAGAGCCGGACCAGGGCGCTTTCGGCCATGGATTAAAGCGAATCAAATTGACGCGTTCCCGTTTAAGATTGACGAATCGCATGAGGGCGTCCAGATCTTTTTCGCGGTCATTCACGTCCGCAAGCATCACATATTCCAGTGTAATATGGCGCTGATGCTTCAAAGGGTAAGCATCGAGACATTCACGTAGCGTTTCAAGGGGATATTTACGATTGACGGGAACCAGCTTATCCCGTAATTTATTACTTGGGGCATGCAGGGAAATGGCAAGATTTACGGGGTATGTTTCACCCAGACGCCGGATCTGCGGTACAAGGCCGGATGTGGAGACCGTGATTCGGCGCCGGGACAGATTGAGCCCCTCCCTGTCCAGGAGAATACGTAAACTTTTATGCACGCCATCTTCGTTTGCCAACGGTTCGCCCATGCCCATATAAACGATATGCGTCACCGCGGGGTGGGATATTTTCGGTATGGGATGGCGCAACAGGTCGTGCTTGACGGCAAGAACTTGCGCCACAATTTCGCCCGCGGAGAGATTCTTTTCAAATTTTTGCGTTCCTGTATAACAGAAAGGGCAATCCAGCACACATCCGACTTGTGAAGAAATGCAGACGGTTCCCCGATGTTCATCCGGAATAAAAACGGTTTCTACCATGCCGCCACGCTTCATTCGGAACAGGTATTTTCGCGTTCCATCCGTGGAAACCTGCCGATCAATCAGTGTTAACGGTTCACACACCAGTTGATCAGAGAGTTGGCGGCGCAGTTCCTCTGGCAGATTGCGCATACTTTCCGGATCGGAAATGCCCTGGTTCACCCAGCTCCGTATCTGTCCGGCGCGCCAGGACGGTTGCTGCATGGACACGATATATGATTGAAGTTCCGGAAACGTTAGCGAAGGTAATTGTTGTCTGTTGTCCTGCATTTCCGCATTGTACAGCGAAGGCTGCGTTCGGGTAGTATCCGTCGCCTATGTCTCTGGCTTCGAGAATCCCTGTCCCTGTCGCGTACGGGGATTTTTCGCTGATGCGGCATTTTGTTCGCACGATGTGGGGGCTGAAACAGAACCCCGACTATCTGGCAGGTTTGCAAAACGACTTGCCGGAGGCCGCCGGCATTGAACCCGAAACGCCCAGTGTGTTGATGGGGTATGATTTCCATTTGACGCCAACCGGGCCAAAACTCATTGAAATCAACAACAATTCAGGTGGGCTGTATGTCGGCGATGGAAGCGGAGATGAACCATGGCTGCCACAGCCGGAACTCCCTGAATGGAACCAGCCGTTGACCACAAGGTTATGCAACATGTTTCCTGCCACATGGCGGCATCTTGCGATTATGGATGAAGACGTTTGCCAGCAATATATGTACCCGGAGATGCTGGCTTATGCGGAATTACTGAAGGAGGAGGGGCGAACCGTATTTGTTGTCAGTCCCGAGGATATTGTAAGCCGGTCTGATGGGCTGTATGTCGGAGGCGTCAAACTGGATGCAATTTATAACCGGCACACGGATTTTTATCTTGAGTGCGCTGAACTTGCCCACATCCGCGAAGCCTATGAGAAAGGACTGGTGCAATTGAACCCTCATCCGCGCAGTTATGCGCTTCTGGGAGATAAGGGTCGTATGGTAAACTGGTGGAAAGAGGGATTTCTGGAGAGTTTTCTGCCGATCGAGGATATTCGGTTCATTCGCAACATGGTACCGGAATCACGCCGTCTGAAAGATGCAGATTCCGAGGCGCTGTGGTATGAACGCAAGCAATGGGTGTTCAAACCGGCGGCACGACATGGCGGCAAAGGCGTCGTACTGGGAAAAGCTATGAGCCGCAAGCGTTTCGCGGAACTTTCACCTGAAGAAACCATTCTCCAGCGCTATATTCCGCCATGCACCGTCAATCTGGAAGGAACGGAATTCAAACTGGATGTGCGGCTTTATACGCAGGGGCCCCGGCTACTGGCATTGGCAGGACGCATCTGGCAAGGGCAAATGACCAATTTCCGCGGCGAAGGAAGCGGGTGGGTTCAACTGTCCGTCGCGTGAGTACCATTGCTGTGATTATCCCGACTCTGAACGAGCAAGACGCTCTGCCACGGTTACTGCAACATATTCGTCAATGGAGAGTGGATGAGATCATTTTTGTTGATGGGGGATCCTCGGATGAAACACCGAAATTGCTGAACAGTGCAGGCGTGCAATGGATTTACGCCGGGCGCGGCAGGGCGATCCAGATGAATGCAGGTGCGTACCTGTCAAAATCAGATATTTTCCTTTTTCTTCATATAGATACGGAGATTACTTCAAGTCATATTGGAGCGGTGAGGGAAGTCATGCGGCATCAGGGTGTGGCCGGAGGGCGGTTTGATGTATGCCTGTCCGGAACTCGTCCCGCTTTTCGTGTTATTGAATGGTTCATAAACTGGCGTTCGCGGCTTACCAGGATTAGCACCGGCGATCAGGCCATGTTTGTGCGCCGGGATGTCTTTGAACGACTGGGCGGGTTTCCTGAACAACCGTTGATGGAGGATCTGGAATTCTCGCGACGTTTGAAAAGGGAGGGGCGAATTGCCTGCCTGCGCCAGAGGGTGGTGACTTCCAGCCGCCGGTGGGAAAAGCATGGGATTACACGTACCGTCTTGCTCATGTGGTGGCTGCGCTTCCGTTACTGGCTGGGGGCAAATCCGGAAGCATTAAAGCGTCGTTACACGGACTGTTCATGATTCGCCCGATTATTTTTTGTAAGGCGCCGGTTGCGGGGAGGGTGAAAACCCGTTTGCAACCGGCCTTCTCCTTCGAACAGGCGGCAAACATTCATGCCGCGATGGCCACTTGCGTTATTGAGCGGACGTTGCGCCTGTTTCCCCATACATGGATCTCCTCCGATGATCCGTATCATCCTTTTTTCCATCAGTTTGATGCACCTGTTCTGCCACAGGGGGAGGGCGATCTTGGCCTGCGCATGGGCCGGCTTGCCGAACGTGCGATTGCATATGGGGCAGGGGGCGTATTATTGCTGGGTACGGATAGCCCCCGAATGAGTGCTGCACGGCTGCACTGTGCATTTCGTCTGCTGCATCACCATGACGTGGTTCTCGGCCCGGTGGAGGACGGAGGATACGACCTGCTGGCCATGCGCGGTCATAAGAAAGAGTTATTTCGGGATATTGCATGGGGAACATCCGCGGTATTGAATGAAACCATCAACCGGATATCTGAGATGGGGCTTTCATGGCGATGCTTAAGCGTGGGATTCGATGTGGACGTACCGGAAGACCTTGCGAGATTACTTCGACTGGGTTTCCGGTTTCCGAGGAAAGAGACCGTAGCCGCGCCTACGGACGACCGACGAGGGATTCGGTGCGAACAAAGGAACAAGCAAGGGCATGGCAGAATTTATAAATAGTTCAGTTAGGACTTCATCAGAAGTAACTACAAGAGAAATCAAGCCACAACAGACTGGCGAACTTCCTCCGATTTATCCTCGCCGCAAAGTCTGGCAACCAGCCGGAGCGCAAACTCGATAGCGGTCCCCGGGCCGCGGCTCGTCGTGAGAAAATCATCTTCGACTACGGCGTCATTCACATATACGGATGAGGGTTGCAATGTTTCCATCTCTTTCTGACAGGCGGGATAAGATGTTACCCGCATCCCGTACGTAATCCCATAAGCGGCCAGCGCTGTTGGCGCGGCACATATCGCGGCAACAGATTTACGTTCATCACGCAACCGTTCGACCACGGCCTTCACGTTGATATCGTTGCGCAACAGATGCGCATTGGGCAGCCCGCCTGGCAGAACGACCATATCCCAATCCTCGTTCATGACATCCGGCAACGCCGCATCGGCTTTGATCGTAATATTCGATCGGCCCGTTACGGGTTTTCCATCCAGACTGGCCATTGTCACCCCGATATCCGCACGGCGCAAAATATCCACGATGGCGACAAATTCGATCTCCTCAACGCCTGTTGTGAAACAGGCCAGTACCCGACTCATAGGATGCCTCCAGTCCACTGCACTATCCGTGATGGTATACTGCGGGATGGATCATGCAAATTGTAAAACTCGTGAATGGCATGATTTCAAGGCGCATCGTGGTAACGATACCGCTATTTAATACCTTCAATTATTTTGAAGCCTTCACCTTCATAGAGGCGTTTCGTGTTTTTCAGGCGGGCGGCCAGTATGGGTTCGTAAGGCAGCTTTCGATTGGCTACCACCAACAATTTTCCTGACCGCTTCAGGCTGCAACATGCAGCATGGATCATGGCTTTTCCCAGTTCAATATCCCGATCTTTTCCGGCATGGAAAGGGGGATTTAAGACGATCCAGTCCATACCCTGCGGGATGGGTTCAGCCGTGGCATCCAGCCAGTGCCGGAAAATTTTGACGTGTGCAATATTCGACGCATTCCGCATTGCACATGCAATGGCGTTTGCATCCGTATCCACGAGATGTATTTCGGATATGCGATTGCACCGTTCTAGAATGGATACGGTCAGAAAGCCATTACCGCACCCAAGATCCATGCCACAGCCGGACAAATTGTCAGGCAGATGTTCGGCAAGCAGGCGCGATCCCGTATCCACCCGATCCCAACTGAAAATGCCCGGCTGTGATATCAGACCCGTGGGCATGGTGCGTGGCAGGGCTTGCGCTTTCCATTCCTTTTGCCGGGTCAGGTTCAGAACATTTGATTTTTGCATCCATATACAACGGCATTTTGATTGGACAATTGTCTGCACATTGTCTGCCAGTTCGATCATGCGCTTCTCATAAGCGCGTGCGCCCAGGTTATTAAATGTGCAAAAGGCTATCCGGCCGCCGGGGGGTAGCAAGTCTATGGACGTGGCAATCCATCCCATGGTTTGCTGGCGTTGTTTGCTTCCCAGAATGAGAATGATGTCAAAAACGTGTCCAGCCAGTTCAGGTGCGGACGGGATGTTTTGCCGTGACAGTTTCAGAGCAATATCCCGCATGTGTTGCTGTATTTCCCCCTTGCCGGAGAGGTGGATAATTTGTGATAACAGAGGATGCGGAAAGGCGTTGAGAACGCCAACCCGTAATTCCGTTTCCATGTTCGCGGGCGGATGCTCCAGTAATTTAAGCCCGGTTTGATAAAGCAGGCCAGCAGCAGCACCCGCGCGGCTCGGATCATTCATGAACGATCCGGGTTAGATACTGAAGTTCGGCGTGAAATCTGGCTGGCTCAGCACGCCAGTGCGTTCGGCTTTCTCCAGACAGGCGGCCAGCGAAAGTTCCGCCAGACTTTGAAGACATTCCTGTTGCATCTGAAGCATGAGCGGTTGCACCACTTCCTGTAGAAGGCGACAGGAATTACCATCGGTATTGTTTGATATTTCAGGTGTAATACAGCGCAGAATGTCATACAGAGGAATACGATGAGGATTGATGGCGATCAGGTAACCGCCTCCGGATCCGCGTCTGGATTCAAGTATTCCGGCGGATGACAGCGCCTGTAAATCCGCCTCCAGATAACGCCGGGGACAATTCAATATGTCAGCCAATCGTTTGCCGGATATGGGGGAGGCGCTGGTTGCAATACGTAACAATGCCGTGAGTAAAAAATGCAGGCGACGTGATTCGATCAGATCAAGCATTTCCAGCACTGCCGAAATCGCCTGAGCCGCGCTCCGTGGCGTTCAGTCTCTCCATCCCGGAATTATACAGTTCCGGTAGATCCAAAGCCGCCGACCCCACGTTCAGTTTCAGCAAAGCTGTCTACAATCGTAAATCGAGCCTGGTGAACCGGGATGAACATTAATTGAGCGATTCTGTCTCCCAGGTGAATCTCAATTGATTCCTGGCTACGATTAAATGCCCCAATCTTTAAAGGTCCGGTGTATGAACTGTCGATTAGACCGGTGCCATTGGACAAAACCAAACCAGATTTATGGCCCATTCCTGATCTGGGTAAAATTACAGCGGCCACTTCCGGATCAAACATATGGATCGCAATGCCGGAGGAAATCAACTTCGCTACCCCTGGATTTAATGTAATTACCGGTTCAGAAATCATTGCTCTTAAATCCATAGCCGCGGAACCCGGGTCAGCGTATTCAGGCAGGCTAAACTCTCTATTTTTAAGCCTGTCGTCCAGGATTTTCATCTGAACATTGATCATGATTGGTCCCACTCCTTTTTTAACTAAGCTGAACGATTCATGAATAGTCCAGGTTAATTTCGATCGAGTGAAGGTGATTTCAAAATAGCATCCAAAAGGCAACGTGTATTGTCCCATGCCAATGCTCCCGGACGGGTTAATGGATCTTCCACGATGGCGCCTTCGTCATCATGCATATGGTTTGGAAAGGTTCTTAGCTCCTTGTGTAAAGGAGCCGTGTCAACTTGCCAATGCTTATCACCGAGATACCAGGCAATGAAATATTCATGCAAGTTTAAGTAGCGCAAATCAACCGTTAAACCATTATCAAAGTTTACGATCAAGGCATTTTGTTTGAGTTCCATTTTCTCAAGACGGTCTTCATAGTGATGTTTAATTTTTTCTTCCAGATCCAGATGAATATTCATATGTGTCACAGTTCCTGAAGGGAAGTTTTTATTTCTTCCCGGATGGATTTATGCGTAGAAAGTAATATTTGAAGCCCTAGGTAATCTTCATAGGCCGGGTGTTCTTCCAGCTCTCCGGTCAACACTTTATCCCTGAATTCCTCCACGTCAGCAACCTCATATTTTTTCAGTATCTGATCCCTGCTTTCCCGTAGTTCATAAATTAGTTCAGTCGCGCGCGCTATCATTATTCTCGTTTCCTTCGCTTCCGTTGATAACCCAGCCATAATATTTCTCCAGTTTTCATAAATGATGAAGTCGTAAAAAGTCTGTCCATGGCCTTTTTACTTCACGGGAAGTGAAAAGGGCACGGCCTTCCCTTGAACGAGATTTGGAAACCGTAGACGCCCCCACGAATATATTTCTGTCTCAGACCTTCTTGGGCGCGTAAAGGACACACCAGGCGTGCGGGCTGATACTACCCTTCACTACCTGACATGTCCCATTCACCTTGGGGGATGGACCCGGTACAAAGTGAGCGCAGTTATTGCATTGCTGATTCCCAAGCGGCTTATTTTGATACCCCGACTCCGATTTGGTCATCGAAGCCTTCGCCACCTTTCTCTCCAGTGTCTGACTCGCGCCTATTGCGATGGCTGGCGCTATCACCAGCCCCGCCACTACCACGGCCGTACCCTTTAAAAGCTCCCGCCGCGTGATCGTCTTGTTTTTACCTTCATTAATTTTGGACATCGCAGGCTCCTTGTGAAAAGATTCATTTATATCAGATCTTATATCAGATCAATTGGTTATCATGCCCCCATCCCTTGTAACTTCAAGTGCTCCACTGGTCGTGCGATCATTTGAAATCAATTCAAATCAATTCAATTGGTCATCATATTCCCCATCTTTTTGAGCTTCATGGCGCAGGGCTTAAGATGCTTGAGTAATTCGGGTGTTATTTGCGTAAAGCGCACTATCTGACCACCATGTTTCCCGGAAAATTCCACCGCATCGCGCCTGCGTAGAAATGGAGCCAAAGTAGGACCCATGGAACCACACATATCCTGATTGACTACATACCAGGCTTTGCGGGCATCGATAAAACTACCGGCGCTTTTGGAAGGGTGGCGCCAGCTAAAATCAGGTTTACCGACATTTTGTACATAGGTAGAACCGACCAGATGCTGTACATCCGGTTGATGCATATACATAAACATGCTCAATGTCGACCCGAATTTAAGCAATTTCGGTTTACCGCCTAATCCTACCAGGTACATCTCGCCTCGCGGTCCCGGCTGGTACGTAATATACATCCCACCGATCGCGGATTCATCACCGGATTCGATATTAACCGGCGGTTGATTCATGGTTGCATTTTGCCTGGTGCAACCACCGGACAGCGTCAACGCCATCACCCCTGTTACAATATACCAGGCCGGATAGAACAAAAAATTCTTATGCATCAAATCGTTTACCACCGCCAGTCAATTCTACGCCTGCCATTTCAATTTCTCCGATAGTGAAGAATAAGTTTTTTCAGTTTCCGCGGTAGCGGGAGGGGAGGATGCATCAAGGGATAGCTGTCCTGCACGCTTGGCGGGCGAGTTACGGGAAACTGCTCCTGAGCCCAGCGTAATACCAGCAGCGCCGGGCTGCCAAGTAACAGGTGAGCCATGGGATATTTCCACAGCAGCACATCCACCGCGCTATTCGGGCGATAGGGCGTATCGCCGATACCGTCGCCATTCAGATCCCAGCCCATATAGCCGCTCCAATAGTTTCCGCGCCCCCGAAGGGACCACTCCGCATCCATATTCTGCACATATTTCGCCTCAATCCGGTTATACAGGAAGCTGTTTCCAAAAACTACTCCATCCTGGGATCCGGCGGTTACGTTGATACCTATCTCATTATCCGCAAGCCAATTGTATGAAATTTGATCGAAATTGCTGTCGTAGACGAACATTCCCATCCCTGCCGCACCAGGCACGGGACTGCCTCCCGTCCCATAACCAAGACCGGCTTCAACGTGGACGACTGTGTTCCCGGATATTTGGCTATAATTGACGAAATTTAATAAAATACCAAAATTTCTATCATTGATGGATCGGTTACGCGCAACCAGGAGATACCGTGAGAACATGAGGGCATAGCCAGCTCGGTTATGCGTCGTCCTGTTGAATAAAACCGTGCAGTGATTCGAGTACATCCAGTGAAACCCATAGCGTACGTCATGTACATCGTTATCTTCCAGAACAACATCCTTGCTAACGTAGATATAGATTCCATCCCGTGTCTGCCAAACTTCATTGCCCTTGATCAATCCGCCATCCACGTCCCACAGGTGGATCCCGTCACCCCGATCTTGCTGGCGTAACTTGCGGATACCTTTGACGTGGTTGTTGATTATCTTTGGCGACGGATCGCCATTCAG
>CAYOUW010000010.1:0-30158 GCA_964407235.1 uncultured Zetaproteobacteria bacterium
AGCGTGTGGATGATATCGCCAAAGGCAGACAGTTTGACGATAAGTATTTTCATGCCGTTAGGGAAGTGCTGAACAAATCATGATTTGTTCAGCACTTCCCTAGCATACTCATGCAGGCGTCCCGCACATTTTCCGGCAATACATTCCCCATGCAAGGCTGTCCCGGAACCGAACATTCGCGCTTCAAACAGGGACTGCAATCCGCCGGGTGATATAACAGGCGGACATGAGGACCGGAGGGTGCGGTTCGGGCCGGATCGGTTGCGCCGAAGATAGCGACGACGGGCTTTCCCATGCCTGCCGCCGCATGCATCAGCCCCGAATCGTTACTGAGAAGAATACGGCTGGCCGCCAGCAGTTGCAGTGCTTGCCTGAGCGTTGTTTCACCGGCGGCATTCCATGCCGGGCTCGCGCAGCGGCTTGTTATTTTCACTCCGGTGTCGCGTTCGGCGGGCGTGCCGATCAGCAGAATGTGATACCTCTGTTCCGAGAGGCATTGCGCTACATGAGCCCATGATTCAGCCGGGTAACGCTTGGCGCCGCCGAACTGGGCGCCGGGCGCAATGGCGACAAGCAATTCCGGATCCAGTCCTTTCCGGAGGAGCATTTTTTCTCCCGCACGAATTTCTTCTTCGGGGCAGGCGAGCCTGACTTCCCGATCTCTGACGGTTATGTTCATCTGCTCCGCGAGATCAAGATAATAATCGCGGTGGTGTTGTGTCTGAAGACTGACTCGCGGCGCGGGTGCATCCGTGAGCAATAACCGGCGCCACTGGCCACGAAAGCCGATGCGGCGTTTGCTGCCTGCGCCCAGTGCCACCCACGCGACGCGGAAACTGTTGGGGAACATGACTGCCATGTCCGTACCTTTTGGTACGGGTGATTCATATTGCGCGCCGGGTAAGCCAAGGAACGGAAGCACATCAGTCAGCCATGGGCGCCCCCATACGGAGACGCGCGCGGGCTCACTCGCGGCAATAAAGGCGCGCATCGCCGGTTGAGCCATGATGACATCACCCAGCCAGTTGGGAGGTTGAAGGAGAAGGTGTGGACAAGGAATGGGGTCTACCATCGGATTTTGCATGGTAGCGAAGGTTAAACGCCCTTGCTAGCCTGAACTGTTCATAAATCGCCGTGCCCTTGGCTTGTTCCTTTGTCTGCACCGAATCCCTCGTCGGTCGTCCGTAGGCACGGCTACGGCCTTCCTCCTCGGGATTCGTTGCGAACAAAGGCCCGACGCAATCATCACGGCGATTTATGAATAGTCCTGGGAGGCTGTCGGACTTATGGAGAATCTACTGCGCTGCCATAAATATCGCTACAAATAGCCCGGCCATCACATTTCTGAATGTTATCCCATACCTCTCCTTTGTTTGATACAGTGATTATCCATTGCGCAGGCCAGCAGCATGTAGATAGCGCACCAGGCAATCAGGCCCGCAAACCGCCAGTCTGGATAGATCATCAGCAGTATGGCGCTTGAACCAGCGCCCAGCATTAGTGTATATTCCGCCAACACTGTTTTTCTATGGCCCCAGCCCGCCTGCACCAAACGCTGATAATAATGGGTGCGGTGCGCCAGCCAGACCTTCTCCCTTCGCCATGCACGACGCAACAGCGTCACTGTTGCATCCACGATAAAAGGAGAGAAAACCAGTAGCGGAAACCATAAGGGAAATAAACCGTCATGGATTCCCCACAGGGAAAATGCGGCAGCCAGCAAACCCAGCGTGGCCGACCCCACATCACCCATAAATATTTTTGCCGGTGGAAAATTCATACATAAAAAACCCGCCGCCGCCGCCGAAACCAATGCCGCATACAGCGCATAATCACCGGTACCATGCATCCAGCCGGCAGCGGAAAGAAATCCGAAGCCAAACAGTGTCATACCGCCGGCGAAACCATCCATGCCGTCCATAAAATTATACAGATTCAGCATCCAGACAATGCCCGGAATTGTGATGAGTGCGCCAATCCACCCGGAGAAAAGACCAATCCCTCCCATCACCAGCACACTTGCAGCAATCAGGTGGACGGTAAGCCTTAAGATTGGAGGCAAATCAAAAACGTCATCCAGTACGGATATACCCGCCACCAACGCAACTGCGGCAAGAATCCACAACATGGTATCCGGCAAGCCGTGGGAAAACACCAACCAGCCCCAGCCAAATGCAATGCCGGCAAGTATCGCCAGCCCGCCAGTGCAGGGGATAGGGTGTTTATGCAATGAACGTTCGTTGGGCCTGTCATGAATTTGAAGAGGGCTGTATGCACTGGCAAACCACCAGGTCAGCAGGCAACTCACGGCAAACACCAGCAAATCAATCATGTAGTATCTTTTTTACGCAGGCATTCAATGATTTCCGGCAATACACTTTGCAGATTCCGACCTGGATTGTAACCCAACTCCCGCTCAATTTTCTCACAACTGTAATAAGCCGAACCAAGCAGTTTATCCAATGCATCAGAATCGAACATAAAACGCCCACCCCGAAGAATGCCTATGCCATCCCCCACTCTGGCCAGCATCTTCAGCATGCCAATCGGCACATGCCATGACGGCACCGGCTTCTCCAATGCGCGACAAATCCATTCATATATCTGGCGTGTGGAATATGGGGTTCCATCGGTCACAATGTAGGTCTGGCTTGCCGCCTCCGGTTTTTCAGCAGCCAGAGTTGCTGCCTGAACGACATCATCAATATGCACCATGGAGCGTTTATTGTCTGTCTCCGGCAGCGGCGGAAATCGCCCTTTGCGAATAGCCTCAATCATTTTTGGTAGATTACCTTTACGGGTAGGCCCGTACACCATGCTCAGGCGTAACACAACAGGCTCGGGCACAAAGCCACCTTGAAGAACCAGTCGCTCCGCCTCCCGCTTGGATTGACCATACGGTATTTCCGAATGACAAGCAGCCAGTTCATCCTGACATTCGTCATTACCCTCACCCATCGCCTTGACGCTGCTGAAGAATACAAAGCGGCGCACGCCCGCTGTCCTGGCCGCTTCCAGCAGCTTGCGCGTTCCTTCGATATTGATGCGAAAATATTCATCCTCATCCTGCCGGGTTTCACTCAATGCATGAGCCTTTCCTGCAAGATGAAACACAGCATCCACATCATGCAATGCGCTGGCAGGCACGGCTTGCGTCAAGTCAGTTCGGACAAACGTATCCCACGGCCCATCCACTTCCCTGCGCCCCAGCGCCCGCACATATGCGCCACGCGTTTTTAGTGCAGCGCACAGCCTGTGGCCGATAAAGCCCGTGGCCCCGGCGACTCCTATTCGTTTTTCTGTCAAATGTCCCACCAGACAATCTGTCGTAGCCCTTATTGTAAAATAAAAAAAAGAATTGCTGACCGAAACCTTTCAGCAATTTCATCAGGTATAGATAGTGTAATGCGCATGAGACTACTATGCTTTGTACACTGTCAACTGCAAGCCTTTTCCAATACAAAGTGAGTCTAGAACTGAAGTTTCACTGTTTATTAATCAATCGAAATATCCATGGGCGCAATGCTTCACTTCCATTGCCCTGTTGAAGAAAGTGAAGGGCCGCTGGACGTGCATCCCCCTGATTCATCGTTTCTACCTGCCCAAAAATGCGCTTGATTCAGCATGTGAAAACATGGCGGTGAATGGAAAGATTCCCATGTTCCGCAGTAAACCGGAACAAGCTGTGGAGATGCTGGTTACATTATCCGAATATTTCTCCGGCACCTCCATGCTTGCCGTATGCGATAGCTGGTTTGGCAACAATGGATTGTTTGCGCCAGCCAGAAAACTTATGGCAAAACATTTCATATCCTTTCACGCCTGCGTAGCAATATTGTCCTCTATGCCATGCCGGCAATTAAAGCGCCTGACCATATTAGAATGAACTGGCCGCGGGAATAAGCAAGGGCGCGGCTGTATATTCTTGCGGGTCTGTTAAAGTAGGCACCCTTGATTTATGCGGGAGAGAAAAAATTGATCAATATCGACTGGTCCCGACGCGCCGTACGGCAATGCGCGGCCCTGCACCCCTATATTCCGGGGAAGCCCGTGGAGCAGCTCCTGGAGGAAAAAGGGCTGGCTTCGGCCATCAAACTGGCCTCCAACGAAAATCCTTTTGGCCCTTCGCCCAGGGCGGTTGAAGCCATCCGTAGCCATGCCAGCGAGGTGCACCGCTATCCTGACGGGGACGCGGGAGATCTTAAAGCCGCACTGGCCGGCAAACACGCTGTCCGGCCTGAAAATATCCTGATCGGCAACGGGTCCAACGAAGTGCTGGAACTGATCATTCGCACGTTTGCCGGACCTGGAGATGAAGTGGTGTATTCCGAACACGCTTTCATCGTGTATGCGCTGGCAACGGTTGCGGCAGGTGCGGACGGTATCGCCGTGCCGGAGGCTGACGGACTTTCCCACGACCTGGATACGATGGCGCGCTCGGTGACGGAGCGGACCCGTATTCTTTGCATGGCCAACCCGAACAATCCCACCGGCACGCTGCATGATCTTGCCGCCATTCAGGTCTTTCTCGATCAACTGCCACGCCATATTGTCGTGGTGCTGGATGAGGCTTATTACGAATACATATCGGCAACGATTGGCGACTCCATCAATCGGCTTTTACATCCGGGGCTGGTCATTTGCCGGACCTTTTCCAAGGCGTACGGGCTGGCGGGGCTACGCGTGGGGTATGCCGTTGGTGATACCGAAATTCTTGCGCTCATCAATCGTTTCCGGGAACCCTTCAATGTCAATTTACTTGCCCAGAAGGCGGCTCACGCAGCACTGGGTGACACGGATTGGGTGCTTGATAAGGTAAAAATCACGCTGGATGAGCGAAAGAAATTGCAAGACTTTCTGGCGGAACGTGGTCTCCTGGCCGGAGAATCGCACGGGAACTTTGTACTGCTCAAACATTCCCGCAGCACGGAAATTTTGCAGGCGCTTGAAAACAAAGGCATCATCCCGCGTCCGCTTGCCCCCTACGGCATGCCCGAATATCTGCGCATCACGGTGGGTACAGAAAAGGAAAACGTACGGTTTATGATGGAAACAGACAAGATTATGAGACATCTCCAGTGACTCAATCCCGTATTAAACAACTGGCTATTATCGGCGTGGGTCTGATCGGTGGTTCGCTGGCGCGCGCCCTGCACCGGGCGAATGCTGTTGATCGGATTACAGGCGCGGGCCGCAATCCGGAGCACTTGAAGCATGCGCGGGAATTGGGTGTGGTGGATGATTTTACCACCAGCATTCCCATGGCCGTAAAAGATGCGGATGTCGTGCTTATTAGCGCGCCCATGTGCGCCTATGATGCGATATTCGCTGAAATGGCCGGTACACTTCCACCACATTGCCTGATCACCGATGCGGGCAGCACCAAACAGCACGCCATTGACACGGCGCGAAAACAATTATCTGCCAGCCAGATGTCGCGGTTCGTGCCCGCACATCCGATTGCCGGAACGGAGCATTCCGGCGTGGATGCTTCGTTTGCGGAACTGTTTGATGACCGCCTGTGCGTGCTGACTCCCATAAAGGAAACCCGTCCGGAAGCAGTACAGGCCATTCAGAACATGTGGCAGGCTGCCGGCAGCAATGTGATGCGTATGGAGGCCGTCGACCACGACGACTTTCTGGCCGCGGTCAGTCATCTTCCGCATTTGGCCGCTTTTGCTCTGGTCAACGCTGTACGCAAACAGGGAAACGGGAACCATGATCCGTTTCATTTTGCCGCCGGCGGATTCAGGGATTTTACCCGTATCGCTTCCTCTTCCCCTGAAATGTGGCGCGATATTGCCTTATGTAACCGGACCTCCCTGCTGCACAAGCTGGATGCCCTGCAGACGGAACTGGGTAAACTGAGAACTGCGCTGGAAGCTGGTGATGGCGACTGCTTGCTGGTTGAATTCCGGCAGGCCAAGCAGGCCCGTGATAAATGGTTGGCAGAGCATGAGGGTTCGCGTGAGTGAAAGCATGCACGACACGCTGATCGCAGGACCAGCCAAGGGACCACTCGCCGGAAAAATCTTCCTCCCGGGTGACAAATCCATCTCTCACCGCGCCATTATACTGGCCTCACTGGCCGGTGGTATCAGCGAAATCCACGGTTTCCTGCCCGGCGAGGACAACCTTGCCACGCTGCACATGTTTGAACAGATGGGCGTGCATATTGAATGGCTGAACGAAGAAAAAACAGACCTGCGTATTTATGGTGTGAAATTACACGGCATGAAACAACCGCAAGGCGTGCTGGACGCTGGCAATTCCGGTACCTGCGCACGCCTGATGGCGGGCGTACTGGCCGGCCAATCCTTTACCAGTACGGTGACCGGTGATGCGTCGCTGCGCAAACGCCCCATGCGGCGCGTCGCGGAACCGCTACGGCGCATGGGAGCGCATATTGAGGGATGCGATGGGGATGGCCGCAATGGCGGCAACCTCCTGCCATTATCCATTGACGGCGGCAGCCTGAAGGGTATCCATCATGTTTCCAAAGTTGCCAGTGCACAGGTCAAATCCTGTATCTTACTGGCGGGTCTTTATGCCGAAGGGGAGACCCGCGTGCGGGAGCCTAAACCATCCCGTGACCACACTGAACGCATGCTGCCACTGTTTGGGCAACCCCTGCATATACTGGGCGACGGCAGCATCAGCCTGAAGCCCGCGGGACATCTCACTGCCCCGAATCGCCCCATTCATATACCGGCAGATCCCTCGTCAGCCGCATTCTTTGCTGTCGCCGCCGGTATTGTTGAAAATTCTGAAATAAGTATGGACGGTATTGGCATCAATCCGCGCCGTGATGGCTGGCGGCGAATTCTTGATGCTATGGGCGCAGCCATATCCGTAGAAAATGAAAGTGCCGTAGGTGAAGAACCTGTCGCGGACATCTCCGTATGCTACGGCGTCATGAACGGAATCCGTGTGAACCCGGATGACATTGCCGATGCCATTGATGAATTTCCGATCCTGTTTGTCGCCGCGGCGCTATCGGATGGTGAATTCTTCCTCGAAGAAGCGGAAGAATTGCGCGTTAAGGAATCCGATCGTATTGCTGCAATGGCGACAGCGCTTTCGGCCTGTGGCGCGGATATTCGGGAACATGCCAGTGGCGTGCATATTCGCGGGCGCGGACGAATCAAGGGCGGAGTTACGATTGACGCCCATGGCGATCACCGGATTGCCATGGCGATGGCGGTGGCTGCGCAACGGGCCACGGACGAAATTATCATTCAGGATGCTGCCGCCATTGCTACCAGTTTTCCGGATTTTGTGCCCGTGGCGCAACGTCTGGGCATGAATGTGCGGTGGGCGTAAGGAGGCGCAAATAAATAACATGGCCTTTTTGCTCCGCGAAAAGCGAAAAGTACGTTTTTTACTTTCCTTACCAATCGACAAATTGCGCTGCAAGCCCTTGATTTGCGCGCCATCCATGGATTGAAAGGTGCGTCATATCACACTTGTTCGTCCCATCCAGACTGCGTAGGATCCGCTTCTTTCCAAAAAAACACAACGCTTGGAGTGGCTGATGCGCGGAGAATTACTGTATGAAGGCAAGGGCAAACAACTGTTTGCCAGCGATGTCGAGAATGAATTGATTCAGGTATTCAAGGATGACGCCACGGCTTTCGATGGTATCAAGCATCGTGTGATTGCAGGGAAAGGCGAACTCAATTGCGCCATGTCTGCTTTCTTCTTTGAACGGTTGCATGAAGCGGGTATCAACACCCATTTTATCCGGCGCGAGGGTGCTGTTGAAATGCGGGTCAAACGGCTTGTCATGATTCCCGTGGAAGTGGTGGTGCGCAATGTGGCGGCAGGTTCCATCTGCAAGCGGCTCGGCCTGGAGGAGGGAATGATGCTGGACCATCCACTGACGGAATTGTTTTACAAGTCCGATGAATTACATGATCCGATGATCAATACAGAGCATGCTGAACTCTTTGGCTGGGCGGCGCGTGAAGATATTGCTTTCATGCGTGGCGTGGCGTTGAAGGTTAATCAGAGATTGTCGGACCTTCTGGCGGCATCCGGTATTCGGCTGATTGATTTCAAGCTGGAGTTCGGTGAAGCCGGGGGTGCAATCCTCCTGGGTGATGAAATCACACCCGATGGTTGCCGCCTGTGGGATGCCGAAACGGGCCGGAAGCTGGATAAGGATGTGTTCCGCCGTGATCTCGGCGGCCTTTCAGAAGCGTACCATGAAGTAGCCGGTCGGTTGGGAGTCGCCATATAGCAGAATGAGAGGCTCTGATTGAAGCGTGATTCGGCGCTGGTAAGCTGCGTTACAGCTTCAGGAGAGCCTGGCTATAACCTGCGCGCGCGGCCCGGACTATTCATAAATACTACCCATGGTTTTGATCTGTTTGCTGGCCCATGTCCGCGTCAGGCGTTTGCGTTCGGCCAGTGAACTGTTTTCCAGGCCCTCCAGCGCCTCGATGATACCGGGTAAATGGCGGGGCAGATGGATCAGCATGAGTTGTAGAACAGAATCACCCACAGTCCATTGACGGACAGCCGCCACGCTCTTCAGTACGGCGATGAGGTCGTGGTCGTTTTCGGGTGGATGCATATCGATGCGTTCAAGCGCCGCCAGTCTGCTGGCGAGCTCTGGCGGCAAATTGGCGATATTTTTACGCCATGCGATGACGACATGCCGATTCATTTCGCGCGCCCGCTCCAGCAGGTGAAACAGGGCGATGGCGGTAGTTCGCGGCATCGGGCCCGCCGCAATATCAATGATCCAATAAGCATCGTCTGATAACTGATCGAGCCACGCCTGCACTTGCCGGAGCGCCGGCGTGGTTTCCTGATACGGCGCAACCAGGCCAACATGGGTATGCTCCTTCGCCAGCGCATGTAAAAGATGCGTTTTACCCGCGGGTGCGTTTGATGTCAGCCACAGGCGTCCGCCATGCACCAGCCACAGCGCCAGCCGGTTGTGCGCAGCTTCGACGCCAGCGTGGCGCACCCAGTCACCATATTCGTAATGCAGGGGGAGATGAAGATCAAGCAGTTGCTGTTTCAATCGGGAACGGGGTCCTGATCATTGCGGTAGCGGCGGTCTACCTCCCGGACCAGCACCGTGCCCGCCGCCGTTACCGGAACCGCCAGCAACACCCCGACGAAGCCGAAATGGTCGGCCGCTATGGTCAAGGCCAGCAGAATCACCAGTGGATGCAGCCCCAGCTTGTCGCCCAGCACCTTCGGTGTCAGATAAAAAGCTTCCAGCATGTACACCACGCCGAATACAATCAATACGCTTAGCAGGTGCGGATCCACGCCAAAGTTCCACAGCGACATCAGGGAAGCGGCGCAAAAGCCGATAATCAGTCCGACATAGGGAATGAATGCGAGTAATCCGGATACCAGGCCGATGGCCAGCGCAAACGGGATACCTGCAATCAACAGACCAATGCTGTAAAGGCCCGCCAAAACAAGACACACCGTGAACTGTCCACGCAAAAAGGCGCTGATGATGGAGTCGATTTCGCCCGTCAGGCGCAAGACCATTTCGCGGCCTTGATACGGCAGACGATCATGCATCATACGGGCGATCTTGTCCCAGTCGTGCAGTAGATAATAGGCAAACAGTGGAATCAGGATGATCTTGAACAGACCCAGAATCACGCCGAAAGCGCTGGATACAGCCGATAGTCCCCAGTGAGCCCACGGAAAAATGGATTCAGGATTCATCCCCCTGGCCTGTTCCCTTAACCACAGGCTCCAGCGATCGATCTCATCGGCCACATCCACTCCCAGATGTGTTTGCATCCATGGCGCCCATTGTTCCTTGAGGCGCAACACTGCGTCCGGCAAGACATGAATAAAATGGGCAATCTGGGTAAGAAGCAGTGGCGCAAGCAAAATCACCGATAGCACGATTCCGATTAGTCCAAGTAAAAATACCGCCAGCGCGGCCCACTCGCGCCTGATGCCATGTGCGTTCAGCCATGTGACCAGCGGAACGAGCAGATACGCCAGCAGCCAGGCAATAAGCAGCGGCCCGGCCACGCTTGTTAACAGCCACAACAACAAACTCACCAGAGCTACGAACAGCCCCGTGTTGATCCACCACTGCACTTGGGTGTCAAGGCCAGCGTTAGCCCGCATTATGAAGCATTCTCCTCATGCGCGGTTTTGCTGGCCCACAGAATCATATATTGCACGCCGGACATGCATGTAATGGCGAATGTGATCCATGTGGCAGCATTCATTATGGCAGCAGGAAACGGCCATGCGATATGCAGCAAGGCAGTGGATACATAAATAATCTGCACCACCGTTGTCACTTTGGAGAGATAGGTGGGTTGCATTTTTAGCCGGTGGGTCGCCAACTCATACGCCATGGCGCCAATGATGATAATAATATCACGGAACACCACGGCCAGAAACAGAAACATCGGCGTCTGCCCCACGATAAACAGGCTGATGATGGATCCCACCAGCATCAGTTTGTCGGCAATGGGGTCCATATAGGCGCCCACCACTGTCTGCATGTGGAAATGTTTGGCGATGGCGCCATCCAGCAAGTCGGTCAGGCCCGCAATGACTATCAGAACCAGCGCCTGCACGGCAAAACCGTTCAGAATCGAATAGACGATAAAGGGCGTCATCAGAATACGACTCAGCGTCAGCAGGTTCGGAAGGTTGATCGCCTTGTGGATCATTGCGCCAGCCATCCCCCCTTGGGCAATGCGACCAGCCGATAGCCCCGGCGTTTAAACCATTCCCGTAACCAACTGCTGTCAGTTCCCTTCAACAGCAACAGATAACGCTGGTGTGTGACGCTCAGACTGACTGGAAGCACGCGGCGGACGCGCGGGTCATTACCAAGCGCGTCTTCCAATGCCACTTGCGCCATTAGCTGTGTTTTCCGGTCGATGGTCAGGATGAGTTGTTGTTCGACCTCGGCGCCCGCGGCATGAGGCGTTTCCGCATGGTTCGCATCCAGGGCATAGGCATCGCGCGCCTTGATCAGAATCTCTTCGAGCCAGTCCGAAAGCTTCGGTAACGGATCCGCATCCGTTATCACACGAGTTTCGGAAAATTCCTGCAAGCGTGAATTTCCACGCACACTGAGCATAACATGTTGATTATCCAGCCATTGCCAAACAGCCACGATGCCCGGAGCGTTATCGGCCAGTTCAATACCCCATACTGGCGCAAAGTCTTTGGCCGTATTCATGAGCAGGATCTCGGTCTGGCGCATTTCAAGCCCGTCGCTATTGCGTATGTGAAGGACAAGATGGAAACGCGGCGCTGTGATAATGGCGGAGATATGATGTTTCTTGAGCGCACGGAAAACGGTATTGCCGTTAAATTCGACGACGGTTTGCTTCCTGCCGGGAATAATACGGGCGATCAGGGCATAGCCGGGCGCAATGGCATCGGCCCGTGAACGCATTGGACGCGGTACGATACGGTCCAGCAAGCGCGGCCAGGCCAGGCGCAAAGCCTGTTTCGTATCAGCCATTCGGGCGTCCGGCATATCTTTAACAGAAATCACGATGCGCAGACGCGCATCGTTCACTTTCGCCCACAGCGGCGGCGTAGCCAGCATGCACAAGCTCAGCAAGGCAAGGATGCGGAAACAATAAACTGGCCGGAGGATTATTTGATCACCCGCAAATGAGCCACCCGCCGGGTGCTCTGTTTCTTCTCATCCTTTGATTTCAAGGGTTCCGTGTTCGAGTTGTTTTCCGTCTTATGTTGACTGTCATTCTCGCGTGTGCCGCGCACTGCTTTGACGCCAGCACGGATAGTTTCCGGAACATCGTCCTCCCACAGGAGGCCATTCTCAATCCGCTGTTCCGGTACATAGGCCGCCCAGATGGCCTGCATGGGAATTGAACAGTGAAACAAATTTCCCGAGAAGGAGAATTCGGATTCCAGTGCGTCGTTCTTGAAGATAATGGCTTGTGGCATGCGTACATTCAGCACCAGCCGCAAGGCCGGATCACCGTGCAGATGTTCCGGTACGGTCACGTTATCATTCGTGGCATTGACCACGATATAAACCCGGCCATGACGGGCGAAGTATTCCCGAAGTTTCCTGGCTTTGGCTGCGCCTGCAAATTTAACGGTCATAACTACCTCCATAAAACGGCAAGGCTAGCATAGGATACAGGAAGAGAAATAAAGTGAAACCTGGATCCTGCAAATGTTCGCACTTGCAGGAACCAGGTGAAAAAGCGGAGTGGCCCTGTAAGCCGGGTTCTGTATCCGCCGTTCACGGCGGATGACGGTCATTCCTCTGGATGCGCCATTGCTGACGCATTCTAGCAGCCTACCCGGAAGCGACGCGGGCCACGTCTGACGCTTCCCTATTTGGCCTTGCTGCGGATGGGGTTTACCGCGCCCCCGCCCGTTGCCGTGCGGGGCGGTGCGCTCTTACCGCACCCTTTCACCCTTACCGAACCCTTCGTCCTTATCGAACGATGTCCGGCGGTCTGCTCTCTGTGGCACTTTCCCGGGGTCGCCCCCGCCGGACGTTATCCGGCATCCGTACCCAGTGCAGCCCGGACTTTCCTCGACAGGCCGGAAAACTGCCTGCCGCGACCATCCGGGCCACTCCGCTATCGAATGATAGCGGATTCATCCGCATCATGCAGTATTGAACTGCGGGCAATTCAATCCGGGCAATGATATGGCGTGAAAGTCCCATTGTTCACCGGATTCACGGGTTGAAATCAATGCCGTTTGCGCGCCGATGGAACGGGCCGCCGCCAGATTGTTCTCCATGTCGTCAATAACGAGCGTCCGGCTTGCCGCCATCCCTTCGGATTCAATCAGTGCGGACAGGGTGATAGCACAGGGTTTGGGCTGATAGTGATTGAACCGGATGTCATAAATCGTGTCAAAGTGGTGCGCGATGCCCAACGTGGCAAGCACCCGATCGGCATGTTCGCGTATGCCGTTGGTGTGAATGACCTTGCGTCCGGGAAGACGAGCCAGCGCTTCGTCCAGTTCGGTATCCGGCGCAAGTATTTCGTGAACGCCGATGTCGTGCACTTCACGCAAAAAGGCTTCCGGTTCCACGCCGTGGTGCAGTATCAGGCCGCGCAATGTCGTGCCGTATTGTTTCCAGTAACGGACGCGCAGTTGACTGGCTTCGGGTATGCCCATGCCGAGTTCACGGACAACGAATGCCGTCATGCGTTTGTCCATGCGTGCGAATACGCCGTTCCCCGCTGCATACAGGGTGTTGTCCAGGTCAATAACAGCCAGATCGAAAGGCATGTCCGTATGCTACGCTGCCTGATGGTCGCCGGATAGTACTACATCTTTGTGTTGGTGGGGGGTTGCACATTGCCCGTTGCTTGCCGAATCGCTATGGTCACACGCAAAGTTGCGCACAGGAGTTGAGAATGCCGCAAAAGCGCAGAGTCACCATTGAAGGCAACGAGGCTGCCGCTTATATTGCCCACAGGACCAATGAGGTCATTGCCATCTATCCGATTACGCCTTCCTCACCCATAGGCGAAATGGCGGATGCGTGGTCTGATCAGGGGCGCAGAAATTTGTGGGGAACGGTTCCCGAAGTGATTGAAATGCAGAGCGAGGCGGGAGCGGCCGGTACGGTGCATGGCGCACTGCAGAGCGGGGCGCTGACTACCACGTTCACCTCCTCCCAGGGCCTGTTACTGATGATTCCGAACATGTACAAGATTGCCGGTGAGCTGACGAGCACCGTTTTTCATATTGCGGCACGTGCCATTGCCACGCAAGCCCTGTCCATTTTCGGCGACCATTCCGATGTTATGGCCGTGCGTCAGACCGGTTTTGCACTGCTCGCATCCAACTCTGTGCAGGAAGTGATGGATCTCGCGCTCATCTCTCAGGCGGTAACGCTCAAAGCGCGCGTACCTATCGCCCATTTCTTTGACGGCTTTCGTACTTCACACGAGATCAACAACGCTGAAATCATCACCGACGAGGTCATCGCTGCAATGCTGCCGGACGACCTTGTCCATGCCCACCGCGGGCGAGCGTTATCCCCCGAAAGGCCTGTGCTGCGTGGCAGCAGCCAGAATCCGGACGTCTATTTTCAGTCACGCGAGTCAGTCAACCCCTACTATGCGGCCATGCCGGACACCGTGCAGGAGACAATGGACCACTTCGCCGAACTTACCGGCCGACAGTATCACCTGTTTGAGTATATCGGCCCCCGTGATGCCGAGCGCGTACTGGTAATCATGGGCTCGGGTGCGGAAGCTGCGGCTGAGACCGTGGAACATCTGAATGCCCATGGTGAAAAGGTGGGGCTGGTCAAAGTGCGCCTGTACCGTCCTTTCTCCCCCGAACACCTGCTCGAAGTTATTCCCGCCAGTGCCGGGAAAATCGCCATACTCGATCGCACCAAAGAGCCCGGCTCCGATGGCGAACCCCTGTACAAAGATGTGGTCACGGCATTTGCCGAACATGTGAGTTGCGGTGGTGGAAAGTTTGCCACCCTTCCCCGTATTACCGGCGGACGCTACGGGCTTGCTTCGAAGGAATTCACGCCGGGCATGATTAAAGCCGTGCTCGACGAACTGAAAAAGGATGCGCCAAAAAACCATTTCACCATCGGTATCCACGACGATATCAGCCATACCAGCCTGGAATGGGACGCCACTTTCCGTCCGGATGCCAGTCAGGGTGTGACCAGGTGCATGTTCTATGGTCTGGGATCGGACGGTACGGTGTCCGCCAACAAGAATTCCATCAAGATCATCGGCGAAGGCACCCGCCTCTTCGCGCAGGGATATTTCGTCTATGACTCGAAAAAGGCGGGAGCGGTCACTATTTCCCATTTGCGCTTCGGGCCGGAGCCTATCCGTTCCACCTATCTTATCGGCAACGATGAGGCACATTTCATCGCCTGCCACCAGCCGGTTTTTCTGGAACGCTACGACATGCTGGAACATGCGGCGGAGAATGGCGTGTTCCTTCTCAACTCATCGTATGCGCCTGATCAGGTATGGGACAGTCTGTCCGAAAAGATGCAGCAACAGATCATCGACAAAAAACTTAAATTCTATGTGATCGACGCTTACAAGGTAGCACATGAAGCAGGGATGGGCCGACGCATCAATACAGTGATGCAAACATGCTTTTTTGCCATTTCCGGTGTTCTGGAAAAGGACGAGGCCATCACCCGGATCAAGGATGCGGTGGAAACCACCTATGGCCGGAAGGGCAGGAAAATCGTCGAACGGAATTTTTCTGCCATTGATGCCGCACTTGCGCACCTGTACCGCATGAAAGTGCCGGATCAGGCGACAAGCAAGCTTGAAATGAAACCACCGGTTCCCGAAAACACATCAAGTTTCGTGAAAAATATCACCGGTACAATCATCGCCGGTCGCGGCGATACGCTACCTGTGAGCCGGATACCCGCCGACGGCTCATGGCCGCTCGGCACCGCGGCCTTCGAGAAGCGCAATCTGGCTCTGGAGATACCGGTTTGGGACGAGGATTTATGCATCCATTGCGGCAAGTGTCCCTTCGTCTGCCCGCACGCGGCTATCCGTTCCAAGGTATTTTCGGGAGAGCTTACCGAAGATGCACCGGAGACCTTCAAGCACGTGCCTGTCAAGGGTAGAGAGTTCGAGGATGATCTGCACATCAGCTATCAGGTCGCGCCGGAGGATTGCACCGGCTGCGGCCTGTGCGTGGAAATCTGTCCTGCCCGGGACAAAACCAACGTCAGTCACAAAGCCCTGAACATGGCACCGCAACCGCCCCTGCGGGAGCAGGAAAGAGAGAATTGGGACTATTTCCTGAAATTGCCGGAATATGACCGCGAAAAGATACGTTTCAACGGCATGAAAGGGGCCATGATTGCCCAGCCACTGTTTGAGTTTTCCAGCGCCTGCGTCGGCTGCGGAGAAACGCCTTATATCAAGCTCGCCACCCAGTTGTTCGGCGACCGCATGGTGGTCGCTAACGCGACCGGTTGCTCTTCCATCTATGGCGGCAACCTGCCTGCTACGCCATACACGGTCACCCCGGAAGGGCGCGGTCCGGCATGGTCCAACTCACTGTTTGAGGACAACGCTGAATTCGGTCTGGGCTTCCGTCTGGCTATCGACAAGCAGGCGGATTATGCGCGCGAACTGCTCAAGCGCCTTGAGCAGCAAATTGGCGGACAACGGGTTCAGAAAATCATCGAGGCGGACCAATCGGATGAGCCCGGCATCCACGAACAACGCCACAATGTCGAAGACTTAAAAACCATCCTCCGGAAAATCGATTCTGCCGATGCCCGCAATCTGGAAACGGTTGCCGACTACCTGCTGAAAAGAAGTGTGTGGATTATCGGCGGCGACGGCTGGGCCTACGATATCGGTTTTTCGGGCGTGGATCATGTCATGTCCAGCGGCCGGGATGTCAATATTCTGGTGCTGGATACCGAAGTGTATTCCAATACCGGCGGACAGATGTCCAAGGCCACACCGATTGGAGCCGTGGCAAAATTTGCGGCCGGAGGTAAGTCCACAGCCAAAAAAGACCTGTCGATCATCGCCATGGCCTATAAACACGTCTATGTCGCACAAGTGGCTTTCGGAGCCAAAGACGTACAGACGTTGCGTACCTTCATGGAAGCGGAATCTTATCCGGGGCCATCGTTGATCATCGCCTACAGTCCCTGCATTGCCCACGGCGTGGATCTGTCGCACTGCCTGCGCCAGCAGGATCTGGCGGTAGACAGCGGCCATGTGAATCTGCTGCGTTACGACCCGAGACGTGCCGAAAAGGGCCAAAATCCTCTGCAACTGGATTCCAAAAAGCCATCCATTCCTTTCAAGGAATTCGCCGAAACGGAGACCCGCTTCTCCATGCTGTGGCGCACACATCCCGAGGCCGCGGAAACCCTGCTCAAACAGGCTCAGACGGATGTCATGGACCGGTATCACCGCTACGAGCAACTGGCCGGCCTGTCATCTCACAAAGAAGGTGACGAAGGGAATAAGAATTGATTGCGCGGGAGAGAAGGAGCCCTGCGTTGTACGATGTGATCAGGCGGGGAACATACGGGCCGTGATCTTCCTGCATGTTTCCCTCCGCGACGGCGTCCCCTGGCTCTGGGGCGAACAAGATCGTGCGAGCCAGGACAAGGCGTCGAGGCCATACCGTTATGACCCCGGCCTCAAGACGTTACGTGCCGTACTGAAACAGGTTGCCCCCGGAATCAGCATGCTGAAGCGCAACACGTCCAGTGCAACAGTCTGGCTCCCGTCGCGGGGCGACGCCCCCGTTCCCTCATCGCCGATGATCGGTCCATCCCCCGACCTCAGAAGGAAAGTGAGAATCAGGCCCAGTGTCGTGCCGGTGCGCAAATTATCGGTGGAAGAGCTGCTGGGACTGGTGTCCATTGCCGAGTCCGGGGCGCATGCCAGTGCCGGAATCCTGTTCGGAACTTCCCTTTTGTGGTGTGGCCGCCTGTTGGCCCTGGCGCTGAATATGATGGTCAAAGAGAGTTTCCTGCCGGGGCTGGTCCATTGTGGCGACGGCTACGAAGCGCGCTGGTTTCCGGCGCCGGGCGAGGATGACGAGCGGAGCCTCGCCGCACTGGCATCAGGCATGCCCGGTGTCTGCCGCTGTATGGGAGGCGTGCCGGATGCGCCGCCGGAAACCAGTTCCCGCCAAACGATGAACCTCTTGCTTGCACGCATGGTGGACGCCGTGGTGCGCCGCGCCAGTGCATCCGGAACCCTGAGACGAACGGCCAGGCGTCATGCCAGTTTGCATGATGCATGGATGGCGGCGCTGGTATCGGAGGATGCCTCGGTAAGGTGGGACGATTCGGGGGAGTTACAAAGTTTTGCCCGGGAACTGACCCGGTGGCAGCGACCGGTCGATTTGGTGGCGAAATCACCATTCAGGTTCGCTTTCCGCCTGGTGGAGCCCGGCGATGATGCTCCGGAGGATTCCACCGCTGACGCGTGGCGGGTGGATTACCTGCTGCAACCTAAAAGTGATCCGAGTTTGACGATTCCTGTCGCTGAATTGTGGCGGACAGACAAGCGCGCTGTTGCACGGTTGAAGGAATTTGGTTCCGATGCGACCGAATTCCTGCTGACGGCGCTGGGGCAGGCCGCCGGTCTCTGCCCTGAAGTGGCGCGAAGCCTGAAGGCCCGGCACCCGGATGGATTTGCGTGTGATGCCGATGGCGCCTGCCGCTTCCTGCGGGAACAGGCGCAGGCGTTACGATCCGCCGGCTTTGTTGTCATGTTGCCGTCGTGGTGGGTAGGTCGCGGGGCGGTCAAGCGCCTGAGCCTCACGGCCAAGGTGAAGAATTCCGGGATGCAGGGGGCAGGCGGTCTGACGCTGGATGCCATGATTCAATTTGATCTGGCGGCTTCACTTGGTGGCGAGAGCGTGGATATCGATGAGCTCCGCCGACTGGCGCTGCTGAAAGCGCCGCTGGTGCGGGTGCGCGGCCAGTGGACGATGATCGAAACCGACGAGATCAAACGTGCCGTGCGCTTTCTGGAACGGCATCGGCAGGAGTCTGCGACGGCCCGTGACCTGATGACGATGGCGCTTGGATCAGAAATGCAAGTCGGTGGAATGCCGGTTACGGCGGTGAAAACGGAAGGGTGGCTGGATGATCTGCTGTCAACACTTACCGGCGGGCAGGATTTTGAAATACTTTCCCAGCCCGGTCGGTTTGCGGGCCAGCTTCGACCCTACCAGGAAAGAGGCTACTCCTGGCTCGCTTTTCTGCGTCGGTGGAGGCTGGGCGCTTGCCTGGCCGATGACATGGGGCTGGGGAAAACGGTTCAGACGCTGGCCTTGATCCAGCGTGAGCGCGAGGCGGGCGAGCAACGCCCCGTGTTGCTGGTTTGTCCCACCTCGGTCATCAACAATTGGCGCAAGGAAGCGGAACGGTTTACCCCGGACTTGCCGGTGCTTGTGCATCATGGCCCCGACCGCGGAAGGAAGGATGCGTTTGCCAGGGCCGCTGTCAAAAACGGACTGGTGATTTCCAGTTACGGACTGCTTCAGCGGGATATTGATTTTCTTAAAAAGATTGACTGGGCCGGCGTGGTCCTGGATGAGGCGCAGAACATCAAGAATCCGGAGAGTAAACAGTCCGGAGCCGCTCGCGGTATCAAGGCGGACTATCGAATTGCCCTGACCGGTACGCCGGTGGAAAACCATGTCGGAGACTTGTGGGCGCTGATGGATTTTCTCAATCCGGGCCTGCTTGGCAGTTGGAACGGATTCAAACAAGCCTTCTATAAGCCGATTCAGGTATGGCGCGATGCGAATGCGGCTGCGCGACTCAAGCAACTGACAGCGCCCTTTATCCTCCGCCGGATGAAGACGGATCGTTCCATTATCAGCGACCTTCCGGAGAAGATGGAGCAAAAGGTATATTGTACGCTTACCCGCGAGCAGGCCTCATTGTATCAGGCCGTGATCGAGGATATGCAGCAGAGGCTGGAGCAGGCGGAAGGCATTGGGCGGCGCGGGCTGGTGCTGGCAACCTTGTCCAAACTCAAGCAGGTCTGCAATCATCCGGCCCAGTTCATGGGTGATGCATCCATCCTGGCCGGCCGCTCCGGAAAGCTCGCGCGCCTGCATGAGATGCTGGAAGAGATCCGGGAAGCCGGTGAACGGACGCTGGTGTTTACCCAGTTCTCGGGCATGGGCGGGATGTTACAACACTATTTTCAGGAGCAGTTTGGCGAGGAAGTGTTATTTTTGCATGGCGGCGTCACCAGGAAACAGCGTGACGCCATGATTGAGCGTTTCCAGCAGGATGCGGATGCGCCGTATCTTTTCGTCCTGTCGCTCAAGGCTGGCGGCACGGGGCTGACACTGACGCGGGCCAACCACGTGGTGCATTATGATCGATGGTGGAATCCGGCCGTGGAGAATCAGGCGACAGATCGAGCCTTTCGCATCGGCCAGAGTCGTAATGTGCAGGTACGCAAATTCATCGTCGCCGGAACGCTTGAGGAGCGAATCGACGAGATGATCGAACGGAAAACAGGTATCGCCGCGCAGGTGGTGGGAAGCGGCGAGCAGTGGCTTACTGAACTGACCAATGACGAACTACGGGACATGATCAGTCTCAGCCGCGATGCCGTGGGGGAATAAAATGACCGGATATGACTGGTATTATACGCCCACGACGCCGAAGGCGGTGAAAGGCGGCATCAAGGCGCAGAGTAAACGCGGCGCATTTGCCACGAAGTGGTGGGGTAAGCGCTGGATTCAGACGCTGGAAGGTTTCCATATCGGCGCTCGGCTGTCGCGGGGTCGCGCCTATGCCCGCAAGGGGCAGGTGGCCAGCCTGGAGATTGAAGCGGGAGGAATTCGAGCCAGGGTTCAAGGATCCCGTAAAGGTGCTTACAGCGTTTCCATTAAACTGACCGCATTGAACGGCGAACAGTGGCGGAAAGTTGTGGACCTGGTCAGCGAAGAGCCGATCTTCGCCGCCTTGCTGCTCGGAGGCGAAATGCCGGAGGATATTGAACGGATTTTCTTCGATGCCGGGATGTCATTGTTTCCCGCGCGCCAGAATGACCTCGATACCGACTGTTCCTGTCCGGACTGGTCCAACCCTTGCAAGCATATTGCCGCGGTTTATTACCTGCTGGCGGAAGCATTCGATCAGGATCCATTCCTGCTATTCAGATTGCGCGGCATGGATCGGGATGTGTTCCTGGAATGCTTGCGTACAGCCGGAGCGGGCGAACAGATAGCGGAAAAAGCTTTTCCCCAGCCCGAATCAGAGCCGTTGCCGCTGGATCACGATGTATTCTGGGGCAAGGAGGCGCTGTTGCCGGAGGGCGCAGTGACAGCCAGTCTGCCCGCCTTGCATGCGGCGATTCCGAGACGGTTGGGAAAACTCCCGTTCTGGAGATCGGAACGTGATTTCATCGAGGAAATGGAAGAAGCGTATTGCCATACCTCCGCTCTGGCGCTGTCGCTCGTGGAGCAGGATCACGCCAACATGGATGCGCGGGCGGTTCCAAAGAACTGATTGCCTGCGGACACGTATCGCTCATACTTGCCACGGCTATGTATGGACACCATGAAGATTCACAACGCAGAATGAATGCTGCATTACTGCTGACCGCGGTATTCGCCGCGGTGGAACTGGCAGGTGGCTGGATTTCCGATTCACTGGCTTTGCTGGCTGATGCTGTTCACATGGTTTCCGATGTGGTTGCGCTTGGGTTGGCGTCACTGGCGCAAAGAATTGCCACGCGTCCCGCGCATGCCGGCATGAGTTACGGCTATGGCCGGGCGCGTGTGCTGGCGGCGCAAGTGAACGGCTTTGGCTTGTGGTTTGTTGCCGGGTGGATTGCGTGGGAGGCTGTGGGACGCATTCATTCGCCGCCGCATGTGCAAGGCGTGCTGATGTTGAGCGTTGCCACGGCCGGGCTGGTGGTCAATATTATTATTCTCAGATGGTTCCGCGGCGGCCACGATTTGAATACGCGCGCTGTTTACTGGCATGTACTCGGGGATCTGCTGGGATCGGTGGCGGCGATTGTGGCCGGGATCGTCATTGTGTGGACCGGCTGGATGCCGATTGATCCGATTCTTTCCCTCGTGGTGACGCTGATTCTGGTATGGGGCGGCTGGCGGCTGGTGCGCGATACGACGTTGCAGATTATGGAGGCGGCACCCGCGTCGGTGGATATGGATGCGCTGAAGACGTGTATGACCGCTATTGCCGGCGTCAGGAGCGTGCACCATGCGCATGTGTGGACGCTACCGGATGAGCGGCTGGCGCTATCGTCGCATGTGTGTATCCGGGATATGGAGGAGTGGCCGGAAATTTTGCCCCAATTACTTTCAGGCCTGCACGGGGAGGGGATTGCCCATGCGACGCTGCAACCGGAACATGGTGGAAATGCCTGCCCTGATGACGTTGCAGGAAATCATCAGGGTTGAATGGACACCTGATATTTCTGTTCGGATTTTGGTATAAACCAGTGTTCGCTATTGTAGCCGATACCTGCCGGGGCGGGTTTGATACCGTGAATGCGTTTTTGGTAAACGGGCAGCGAATAGGGGGCGTAAAGAAACACCATGGGGACGTCCTTATAGATTTCCTCCTGCATCACGTCATACCATTGTTTGCGTTTACCCTCATCGAAGGTCCCGCGAGCCTCGACCAACGCACGATCCACTTTCAAATTACTGTAAGAAAGGAAATTAAACTGGCGCTTGCCTGTCTGTGAGGAATGCCAGATACTATACTGATCCGGTTCGGGGGAGAGCGACCAACCCAGGATGACCGCATCAAAATCTCGCTTGTTGATAAAATTCTCGATAAAGGCTGACCATTCCACTAACCGTATTTTCACCCCAATGCCAACATCTTTCAGGCGTTGCTGGATGATGATAGCGGTATTGGCGCGCTGTGTGTTGCCATTGTTGGTGAGGATGGTGAAGGACAGGGACTTTCCATTCTTGTCCAGAACGCCATCGCCATTATGATCGCGCCAGCCTGCGGAGAACAGTATCTTCTTTGCTTTATCGGGGTCATAGGGGCGGGGATGCAACTGTTTGTTGACCCATTTTGTTCCCGGTTTGTACGGGCTGTCAATGACTTTTCCCAGTCCCAGCAGCACACCATCCACGATTTCCTGGCGGTTGATGGCATAGGCCATGGCTTCGCGAACGCGGCGGTCGGCGAATAGCGGACGTTTCAGGTTAAATCCAAGATAGGTGTAGACAAAATCCAGATATTTATAGCGTGTGTAATTCATTTTCAGTTGCGGTTTGGTGTTGAATAAGCGGGTATACTGAATGGGTGACAGCCCCATTGAATCCAGCTTCCCCGCGGACAGCTCCAGAAATTGCGTTGCGGGATCCGGGATGATGCGGGTTAAGCGCTCGGTGATCCATACCGGGCCATCAAAATAATCGGGATTAGCGCGCATCAGGATGGATTGTTGCGATTGCCAGTCCGCCAACTGATAAGGACCAATGGTGGCTTTCGGATGCCGCGCCAGCTCCGTATGCATGATGTCTTCGTGTTCAAAGATATGTTTGGGCAGGATATTCAGCGATGTCCATGATGAGAGTGCAGGTGAGAAGGGTTCGGAATAGTGGGCGATAAAGGTTAGGGAGTCGGGTGTTTCTATACTGATGACTTTAATATAATCCGATTTATAGGCGCTTTGGGTATGCTTGTCTTGAATCAGATGGAGGGTGAAGGCGCAATCGGCGGACGTGAATGGCGTTCCATCCGTCCAGTGAAGGTTCGGGCGGAGGTGGAAGGTGATGGTAAGGTTGTTTCCCGACACTTCCCATGAACGGGCAAGCTGTCCCGCCAGGTTGAGATCTTTGTCATATTTAAGCAGTGACAGATACATCTGACCGGCAATGGCATGGCTGGCTGCATCGCCGGCAATCATGGGAATCAGGTTGCTGGCATCACCAATGCTCGCCGATACCAGTTTGCCTCCTCTTGCAGGTACGTCTGTTGACACAGCACTTTCTGCCGTCGTTTCCATGGTTTGGGTCTGGCCGGGAGCGCTAGAGTCAGAACAGCCATATAAACACCCGATCAACAGCAGGATTGCCGGAAAATATCGCAAGTGCAAATTAGCCTGGATTATTCATGAATAGTTCAGGTCAGGAAGGCCGAATGCGCGCCAGAATCCACAGCCGGTCCCCAGGATGCAGCATGGCGGCCTGGCGCAGGCTGTTGGCGCGTGCGATTGCTCCGGGGGTGGTGCCAAAACGCTTGGCTATGTTCCACAGATTGTCACCGCCACGAACACGGTAATGAATGCGTCTTCCTCGCGCCAGCAGGGGATTGGGTGATGGCGCCGCGGTATTAAATCGCTTGGCAGGAACCCGTAAAGAGCGCCCCGGTCGTAACAAGCTGCCTATCTTCGGGTTGATGTGCCTCAAATGGCGCAGGGTGGTGTGGTATCTTCTGGCCAGCGTCCATAAGTTGTCGCCCGGACGAATACGAATACGGATATGCGCGGGAACGGCTTCGGAAGCCAGTGTCAGCATGCGGGAGCGCATGGTGCCGGGGGCGTACAGGGTGACGGATGAATCGAGATATTGGCTGTAATCCAGTCCCGGATTGAAGCGGAACAAATTGTCGCGGTTGATACTTGCGGCCCGGGCCAACAGGTTGATGTCCACCGGCGCCTGTAATGTCAGCGCTTGCATGGGCAACGGATCAGGAAAACGCCACACGCCACGCTGAAGCAGCGCCGAGAGCCCCAGGATGCTGCACACATAAGTGCGGGTAATTAAAGGAACGGGTAAATGGTCCAGTCCGTCTGACGGCTGCCATGGATGGCGGCGAATGGCGCGTGCAATATTGCCCGGACCGCGGTGGTAAGCGGCAAACGCCAGCGGCCAGTTGCCAAAACGCGCCCTCATCTTCAGCAGATAACGCACGGCGCCTTCCGTCCCGCGCTCTACATTGCGGCGAGCGTTGACGCCGCGCGGGGACCGCATGTTCAGCATGCGGGCCGTCCCCGGCATCAATTGCCACAGACCCGTGGCTCCGGCGGATGAAAAGGCATAGGCGTTGTAGCCCGATTCGACCGCGGGGAGGATGTCCAGCGATAACGGGGCATGCAATTTCTTGAATATAGGCAGCATGCGACCGCGGACATAACGGGAACGTTCGGCGAATACAGGCCATAGTTTTGTATAAACACGCTTGGCTTCCGCCTGGATACGGGCCAGATCGCGTTCGGATATGCCTTGCAGCAAGGGGTTGGGCGTATCCGTTGCCGGCATGTTTTGTCCGGGTTCTGGCACAGCAGGGGCGGTGTCCATACCCGTGGCGACGCCTGCGAGTGCGGCCGGAACTCGCACCTGTGCGAAGGAGAGGCAAAGGGTGACCGCCAGAGTCTGAAACAAAATCCACTTTATGGTAGGCATGGATGAAAGATAGCGGGTTGATCCGGATGGTAAAGCGCTGTCTTTGTTTACTGAGGCAATTGCACCCACATTCATCAAAGCAGGGAGAGCCGGAAATGCCGCGGCTTGATTCCTGGAGGGTTAGAGTAGATATTTGACGGATGGAGAGATGAAGAAAATGCCGAATCAGACATCCACGAATATAAGCGAAGAGGTCCAGCCTGATTCGGGCAGGGAGATCACTGCCGCGATCGAGCAGGAAGATGAATGCGCGGACGTTGTCGACGTCCTCCAAATCCGAATGGGTGGAAAAGACTTTTTGTTGCCCGTACTGAATGTGGAGGAGGTGGTGCGGCCGATTCCGCTAACCCCTGTGCCGATGGCGCCGGATCATCTGTTAGGTATCGGTAATATCCGCGGACGGATTGTGTGCGTGGTTGAGCCTGGGAAAATATTGGATTTACCGGAGCCGTCTGCTAAAGATGGTGAGGCTACGCGTTTCGTATGCTTAAGGCATGCGCGCATGCATGTGGCAATTCGTGTGGATGCAGTGCCCGCTATCCATTGCCTGATCAAAGACGCATTACCTCATGCAGGCGCGGCGGATGCGGATCATGCACCGGGCAGGGTTACTGTTGATGGCGTGGATTACGATATGCTCGATATCGCGGCATTACTGCACGAGTGATTGACCGGCATTTCCGGCGAATCTCCTGTGTTCAGAGCCTCTTGCAAAACTCGGGGTGGATGGGCGACAATCCCACTTTGAGACCATTTTCGGGATTGAATGAGCTGCATGGTGGTTCCATGGAGCGAAATTCAAGCTCGGAAATGGGCCGAAGTGGGGAAGACGATCGCCGCGCATGAGTTTTGCAAGAGGCTCTTCAGCATTGATGAGTAATCCGGGTTAGATCCACGCCCGTCCGTGGCTAAAATCCAAACGGACACGAACGATGGTGAAAACCTGTAAAATATGGTAGGCTGGGTATCGCGGAACCGGGTGCCATAACAAAACAGCGGGAGGAAACAAATGGCGGTAGTCAGCCTGCGCAAGCGCGCGAACAGAAATGTGGGAATATCGTTGGTTATGCTGATAATTCTGATTGGAACAGTGGGGTTTGCCGCAAACAGGGCCAGCGAAAGTTTTGACTCATTGAACAAGCTGTATGGCGAGCAGATTGAACTGGAGCGGTTCCGTGCTTCTCTCGGCAGCTTGCTGGCGCCGCTCAATGATTTCAGTCTGACAGGTAACAAGGCCGATGCGGAGAAGTTGACCAGGGCGTCGAAGGAATTTAGCCGCCTGGACAACGATATTCATCATCTGAGTACCCTTTCAGGGAAGGATCTCAAGGAATTGAAGGATGTGTCGGGACTGATGCAGCAAGTGATCGATATGGCAGGCAGTATCGTCAGCGGAAAGATTCCCGCTTCGCAGGCCAAGAATGTAACCGTGGTGGCGCAGAGTCTGGTGTTTGTGGCCCAGGAAAAGGTGAATGTCGTGGCCAGGGGCCTGAATGAGCGGCTGAATATCAATGTGAAGGACAAACGGCAACAACTTCCCATGCTCGTGATTGCCAGCCTTGCGGTGATGTTGCTGCTGGTGTTGGTGATGGTTATTTCCGGTCGCTATTTCGTCGCCTCGAGCGCCGGTATGATTACGGACGTTGCTTACCGCGTGACCAATGCCTCCAGCGATATCCTGAGCGCCGTGGATCAGCAGGCCAGCGCTTCGGTTGCTCAGGCCAAATCCGTGGAGCATGTGACGGAGGAAATGGAACTGCTTTCCCGTGATTCGCGGCAAATTGCCAAGACGTCCAAAGACGTGGTGCGCATCGCTGACGCCACCCGAAAATCCGCCGGTGACGGCGGGCAGGCGGTGGACGATGCGATTCGTTATATGGAACGTATCAGGGGTGAAGTGAATTCCATTGCCGAAAAGGTGACGTTCGCGGGTGAGAAAGCAGCGCAGATTACCGAGTCGATCGGCGCTATTCAGGAGATTGCCGAGGAAACCCACTTGCTGGCGCTCAATGCGTCCATCGAGTCCGCTGCGGCGGGTGAATTCGGTAAACGGTTTGCCGTGGTCGCTGGCGAGGTTCGTCGTTTATCTGATCGCGTGCGCGAGTTTACCAGTGAGATTCAAGCCGTAGTGGATGACGTACACCATTCATCCCAGGAGTCCATTGCCGTGACCAGGGAGGGTCTGGAAGAAGTGGCCAAAGGGGTGAAAATCGCTAAACGGGCCGGTGAGGCGCTGAAGATGATGCAAACCATGTCCGGGAAAACCAGTTTGGCGATTCAGCATATCGCCAGGGCAACGGACAAACAGGATGCCAGCAACCGTGAATTTATTGCAACGATGCGGCAGATTAGTCAGTTGTTGAATGATTCCAATCAGCAGATGCAGACGACGCGTGAATCAGCCTCCCATTTGCGTGATGTGGCGGAAGAACTGCATCAAATGGTCTGACCCGGACTCAACCGCGCCGTATGTCAGATCTGGATTTATCCCAATTTATCTCCGCCTTTTTTGACGAGGCGCGTCAGCGCTTGTCGTCAATCAACGAAGGGCTGGTTTCCTTTGAGAACAATTCGCTGGATAAGGAAGGGCTGGCCCGCCTGCGCCGGGATGCGCATACCATTAAGGGTTCCGCCCTGATGCTGGGCGTCAATGATGTGGGAGAAACGGGTCATTTGTTTGAGGATGCGGTGGAGCACCTGATTCTGCACCGTGAACATCGGGTGGCATCCGTTATCCAGTTCCTGTTTGACATGCACGATCAGCTTTCCGAACGTCTCCAGGCGGAGGATACGCCGCCACTGGATGCCGATCATTTGCGCCATGAATATGAAACGTTGCTTGCGGCGTTGGAAGAAGGCGAGGCGCTTCCTCCGGTGCGGACCGGGATTGCGCCGGAGGAAGGTGCGGAAGCCGCCGCCGCAACGCCCGCGGATGCGGGGGCAAGTGAACGACCGCCTGCATCCGGAGAAGTTTGTGATGAAGAGGAGACGGAAGCTCCGGCAACTGAAGAAAACATCTACCGTCCCAACCTGGTCGTAGCCAGGGCCAGCGCACGCCACGCTCACGGTTCCGGTCGTTTCCTGAGAGTGGATGCCGAACGCCTGAATGTCCTGTCTGACCAGGTCCTTGAGCTAAGCACAGGCAAAGCCGCGGGGGGACAGTTGGGCAAAGAAGCCCGGGCACTGTCGAAACAGGTTCGGCAGGCGCAGCGCATGCTGGACAAGCTGAAAGAGCAGTTCCATGAGCGTGGGATGGATGCGGAATCAGCCCTGTTGGACGCTTTCGATGATCCGCTGTCTCTGCTTTTCCGCGATAGTAAACGGCTTGTCGGCAATATTGGATATGCCGCTGAACGCCAGGCCATCATGCTCGATGACTTGCGAGACCATGCGCTGGGATTGATGCTGCGGCCGCTGGACAGCATATTTACCACATTTCCTCGTGCGGTCCGGGATATTGCGAACCGTTATGGGAAGAAAGTGCGTTTGGTTATGGCTGGAGAGTCGGTGGAATGTGATCAGGGCGTGGTTGAGTCGTTAATGGAACCGTTGGTTCACCTGATTAACAACGCGATTGCGCATGGTATTGAATCCGTTGAGGATCGCATCAGGGCAGGTAAACCGGAAGCAGGGCAGCTGACGCTGGTTGCGGCGCAAAGTGGCAGCGAGATTCAGATCGAGGTGGTGGATGACGGGCGTGGCATTGATCCGGAATATATCAAGGAGGTGGCGGTTAAAAAGGGCGTGACCACCCGGATGGAAGCGGATGATATGGATGGGGCCGAGGCGCTGGAGATGATTTTTCGGCCTGGGTTCACCACCCGGGAAACAGTGGATCAAACGGCGGGCCGCGGCATTGGCATGAATATCGTGCAGGATACGCTAAGGCGCCTGACGGGGACGATTCGTATTCAAACGGAAAAGGGCAGGGGTACGCGCTTTCTGATTTCACTTCCGGTGAGCATTGCCGTGCAGCGGGCTTTGTTATTTCGCATTGGTAGTCAGAAACTGGCGATGCTGATCCATATGGTGGAGCAGGTGGTGTCCCCGCGTGACGGAGAGATTGAAACGTCCGGAGGCAGACTCTTTGTGACTTATCATAAGCAGAAAGTGCTTCTGGTGGACTTGCGTCAGATGCTGGATAACGGTGACGGACGGCAAGTATCGGAACGGCCCATGGTGCTGATTGCCAAACATATCGAAGGGTTTACAGGAATTGTTGTTGATGAATTGTTTGGTGATGACGAGATTATCGTCCGCGAACTGGATCCTTATCTAAAACGTTATCAGGCGCAGGGATTGATGGGCAACACCATTATTGATGACGGTTCCGTGGTATTGTTGATGGAACCCTATGGCATCAAGGAGATGGGCCGTACCGCTCCCGGTCAGGATACCGAAACCGTATTGGCACAGGAACAGGAGATGGGCCATGTCCGGGCGCTTCTGGCAGAGGATTCAATTATTGCACGTCAGGTTGAAAAGGTGCTTCTTGAGTCCATGGGGATCCATGTGGATACAGCTATTGACGGCATGGATGCCATGGAGAAAATGGAACGGCGTGATTACGACGTATTGATTACCGATCTGGAGATGCCACGTCTGGATGGTTTCGGACTGGTACGGCGCGTGCGTAACGAGCAACGCTTTGAAGATATGCCCATTCTGATTATTTCAACACGGGAGAGCGCCGAGGATCGTCTCAAGGGACTGGAAGCGGGTGCGGATGCATATCTCGTGAAACAAAGTCTCGATCAGGGACGCTTGCACGACACATTACGCGCCCTGCTTGGACCATTGACGGGCGCATCGGAATCCAGTAAAACCCCGCCCTCCCAGGACGCTCCCATCGTCTAGTGGTCCAGGACGCCGCCCTCTCACGGCGGAAACAGGGGTTCGACTCCCCTTGGGAGTACCATGTCAGCGTGGCCGATTAACGGCCATTTTTTTAGTTAGGGCCGGTAGCTCAGTTGGTAGAGCAGCAGACTTTTAATCTGCGGGTCACGCGTTCGAACCGCGTCCGGCTCACCATATAAATCAAGCACTTACGGAAACGTAGGTGCTTTTTTATTCTCTGTCTGTGCTTTTGTGCATGGTTCTTCAGCGTCCAATTTCGACCCCCCGTCAGTGTCCAAAATTGACCCCCCCTGATACGGGCCAAATCAGGTTCGATTTTCGAACCTCCAACTTTTATTTCCAGAGCCTCTTGCAAAACTCGGGGTGGATGAGCGGCAATCCCGCTTTGAGACCATTTTCGGGATTGAATGATCTGC
>CAYOUW010000011.1:0-29259 GCA_964407235.1 uncultured Zetaproteobacteria bacterium
TTTGAAAGGCGTGTCGTTGATGGTGGATGTTTCAGAAGGAAGAGTCTCCCGGATTGGCCGTGTGATGAAGGGTGCGGATTGGAATCGTGATGAGAGGTCGCTGTTTGAAGAGTTAAAGGTATAGGTCTGACCCTATACTTTGCTGACCCCATACTTTTTCAATCGCCGGAGTTGCCCCCCGTCCACTATCATGGAGTCTCTTTTCAAAACTCAAGAGGATGGAGGAGGGAATGATGCGAAAATATTTACATATCACACTGGCGGTATTGTGCCTTGCCGTGATTCCGGCGACTGTCGTGCAGGCTCAGGATCTTTATGGCAACACCCGGTCCGGCACGGGCGGTAATTTCGATATAAAACCCTATGCGGGAATCGGTATCGGTGCGTTCGGGTTGGAAGTCAAGGATCCTGGCGTCATTACCCAGAAGAACACGGTATTTGGCGGTTATGGCAAGTTCGGTGCGGATATCGGCGACTATCTCGGAGTCGAAGTACGGGTTGGTACGACATCTTCGGGATCCCAGTCCTACCCGGCAGCGGCTTCGGTGCCATTTAATTTTAAGTTGTCATCGGACTATTTTATTTCTTATCTGGCCAAGTTCCAATACCCGGTGGCTGTGGATTTCAAGCCGTATGTCATGCTCGGCGGAACTACTGCAAAAATTAAGGGGACAGTATCGGCGCTCGGAGTGTCGGGAAGTGCTTCAGCTATGAAGACAGGCCTCAGTTACGGCTTTGGCGCGAATTACTATGTTGCGGGAAACCTGTCAGTTGGCGGCGAATGGATGCAGTACTGGACCAACGTCAAGCTGCCTTCTTTTGGCCCGAATATAGAGGCCAAAATATGGGGTGCGACGGCGACGGCCGCCTACCACTTTTAATCAGCCATGCCGTTTGAGGAAACAAAAAAGGGAGGAGGCTATGCGTCCTCCCTTTTTTGACGGGAATCAATCCGCAAAAAATTTTCAGCCACTTCAATCACATGCGCGCCGTAGGAACGGGCGGCGGTGAGTTGCGCATCGGTGACGCCCGCGGGCATCCCCTCGTGATCGCCGGTGCGGGCGTACGGTCCCCATTGCAGGCCGCCATCGGCATAGCCCAACGCCGTTTTCGGGAATCCCACGACGATCATACCGTGTTCGAGAAAGTTGGAATGCAGGTTGGTTAACGTGAGTTCCGCGCCGCCACCGGCTCCGCCAAACCCGCCACCGGTAACAAAAGCGCCACCAACCTTGCCTTCGAGCGTATTTTCCGTCCACAGCCCCGCGCACTCATCAATCAGCTTTTTCACCTGCCAGGCCATACTCCCCATGTGCACGGGCGTGCCGAACAAAATTACATCCGCCGCCGCGAGGTCGCCCGGCGAGGTTTGATCTGCCTTCTGCAATTGAGCGTTGGCATCGGGATTCATTGCCCTGATACCCGAAGCAATGGCTTTGGCCATCTTCTCCGTGTTTCCGTAATCCGAGTGATAGGCGATCAGCACGTTCATTATGCATGACCTATCTGATCGGAGAGCCGCGCCTTATCCACTCCCATGGATCGCGCTCCCGCAATCCATCGCTGCTCAATCGGGGTATGGAATACGATATGGGCGCTGCTCGGCGCAACCAGCCAGTCATTACGGCTGATTTCATCCTCCAGTTGCCCCGCATCCCAGCCTGCGTAACCCAACAGGAGCATGAAGTGCTCGGGACCGTTCCCCTTTGCCAGTTCCTCCAGCACGTCACGTGAAGTTGTAAGATGTATTTCCGGGGTTACGCAGAGGGTCGAATCGTAGATATGCCAGCCGTCGTGCAACACGAATCCACGGAAAGGTTCCACAGGACCGCCTTCAAATGTGGGCGCATCCATCGCATCCTTGCCCAGCTTCAAATCATCCAGAACGGCACCAACCGTAATATGCTGAGGCCGGTTAATCAGGAGCCCCATACTGCCATCCTCATCATGGTGGCAGATCAACGCGACGCTTTCAGCGAAGCGGGGATCCGTAAGCGTCGGCATGGCAAGCAATATCTGCCCGGTCAGTTTACTGAGTTGCATGGCGATTCCCTGACTGCATATCTTTGGCCAAGCGTAATGCAGCCATGAGGCTACTATAGGACACATCGCCGCCGCCTGCACGGTCCAGGGCCGTGCCATGATCGACGCTGGTGCGCACAAAGGGCAGTCCCAGCGTGACATTGACCGCATCACCAAAACTTAGCGTCTTGAGGGGGATCAGTCCCTGATCGTGGTAGCAGCAAACAATCGCATCAAATGCCTTGCGCCGGGTTGCGGCAAACAGGGTGTCCGCGGGCGCGGGTCCGGTGACATCGAGTCCTCCGCTGCGCGCACGTTCGGCGGCGGGTTGAAGAATATCGATTTCCTCGCGGCCAAAGTGACCGGATTCACCCGCATGCGGATTGAGACCGCAAAGCGCCAACCTCGGGCGGGTAATACCGAAACGGTATTGCATGTCTTGATGCGTGATGCGCAGGATCGTCAGGGTATCTTCCATGCTCAGTGATGCCGGTACGTCCGCAAGCGCCATGTGCGTCGTAAGCAGTGCCACGCGCAATTCACGGCTGGCCAGCATCATGACGACTTTCGATACGTTGGCCAGATATGCAAGGAATTCAGTATGTCCTGGAAAATCAAAGCCTGCGTTGCGCAACACGGATTTCTCAATGGGACCGGTAACCATGGCGCGGGCCTGCTTTTCCATACATGCACGAGCAGCGGCTTCGATACACTGGATAACAGCGCCGGCTGTTTCTTTTTGAGGTGCGCCGGGAATGATGGCGGGGGTGGCTTTCACACCGGGATTCCAGCAATTTAATGCGAAATCAGAGGCTTCGGGCACACGCACCTCATGGATGGTAACGGAGATGCCCAACAGGTTAGCGCGATCCTCCAGCCACGCGGCAGGCGCGTACACGCAGGTTCCGGCAAAAGCTTCCGGATCGGATTGAAAAGCGAGTAAAATACAGTCCGGGCCAATACCGGCGGGTTCCCCTAATGTGATCAATACAGGCGTCATGGTTTATGGACAGTTTTTCCGTTCAATGGTGGCCTTGGCCCGTAGCCCCGCGAGCCAGCGCGGCGTCTGATCCTGCATTTTAACATTCATGAGGATGTTCTCGATCTGAGTGCGGTGCGCTTCGAATGAATCCGGGTCGACATGCTTGCGTGCGATGACACGGATAATGTGCAGGCCAAAGGGCGTTTGCACCACCCCGCTGGTTTCCCCCGCTTTCATGGAAAACACAGCTTTATCAAAAGCAGGAACCATGACGCCGCGTTTGAACCAGCCGAGATCGCCGCCCTTGGATGCACTGGGTCCCTGCGAGATTTCCCTGGCCCGTGAGGCAAATTCCTTGTCGGAAGATCCCTTCATCTCTTCCGCGATTTGTTTCGCTTCGATTCTGATGTTGGCTTTCTCCTTGTCCGTCATGGTGTTGGATAATTTAAGCAAAATATGCCGTGCATGAACCCAGTCATAGGCTTCAGCGTGTTGCCTGGGTTGATGCCAGCGCTCCTTGATAACGGTGAAGAGATAATAGCCCGTGGGTGAACGTATGGGCTGGCTTACGCCGCCTACAGGCAAGGCAAAAACAGGTGTAAATCTGAGGGGCATGGAACCGGGAAGAAACCATCTCATCTGTCCGCCTTGTGATGCATCCGGCGCATCCGAATAAAGCGTCGCAAGCCGTTCAAAGTCGCCACCGGCCAGGATCCGGCTGCGTAGCATTTTGATTTCCTTGCGCGCCTTTGCAGCTTGTTCCGGTGACGGATCGACAGGCAGAGCAACGACGATTTCGGCTAACCGGATCTCTCGCAACGGAGCCGGGTGCTCCATGTATTTACGGTAATACTCGCGTAGGGATTCTTCACTGATTTGAAGCCTGGAACGTACGTCGGCGTTGATCAGCTTGCCAATCAACAGGCGATCTTTCAATGCTTCTTTATAGCGGCTTACATCCATGCCGCGCGCCTTGATAATATCAAGCAACTGACCCGCCGGGATGTTGTTGCTCTCCTCAACGTTGGCGATGGCCTTGTTGATTTCACTGTTCGAAACCGTGATTCCCTGTTTCTTTGCCTTCTGCAGTTGCAGCGTCCTGGTAATCTGGTCATCCAGCGCGCGTTCCCGTAAGGTTTTGGCAGGGGGAAGGTGTTGCGCACCCGCCCGTTTGAGCTGTTGCGCCAATTTTTCGGCGTCTTGCCCCACCTGGTAACAGGTGATGGCCTGGTTGTTCACGATGGCGGCAATACTGTCCAGAACTTCGCCATAAACAGAGGCCGCGTGCAGAAGCAGGATCCCGCCCAGAATAATAGCATATCGCAGAATACCGCTCATGGGGATCCCGGACCCGTAAAACAAAGATGACGTGCGGAGTCGTTACGATCCGTTACTGGCCGGCGCATTTTCCGAGGCTACCCATGCCTTTGATACCAAGCAAGAAATTCACACCGAAATTGGATGCGGTGGAGGTGCCGGAAGGACGATTGATGCGGTAGGCCTCCACCGTGAGATGCCAGCAGGGATGCTCGTATCCCAAGCCCAGGCTGGCGTGCTGCGTGATCCTGAGGTGGGTATTATAGTCCCAGGAACCCAGGGTGTGCCAGCGTGGCCCAAGCTTCACGCTACCGGATACGTTAATGGTCTGCGCCTCCGGCGCAAAGCGCGCATCAGTAACGCGGTAGGCGACACGTAACTTATGTCCCGAGGACGGGTTCCAGTTCATCGAGGTTGTGGCGGTATCCCAGAAACGTCCCGCGGGATCATACTGGCCCGCGGCGTAAAAGCTCAAGGATGGAATTGGCGTAACGCTAAGCTCGCCCAGTAGATTGGAAAAAGGACGAATCGGTTTTGTTTGTAGCGCCAGGTCGCTGAGTCGCTTGCGGATATTGTAGGATGCGCCAACCCGCACGTTGAATATTTCTCTGGTCAAATGGTCTTTCCTGGACCTGCTTTGCAATCGGCTGGCCAGAAGAAAACTGAATCGATTCACGCTTTCTATTCGATCTATGCCGGAGAAGCGGTCATTGGATAGCAATGTGCTCATGGTCAATCGGCCGAAAGCCGAATCGAAGTTGGGTAAACCGGTTTGGTTGGTCACATTGACCAGGTCGTAACGCAGGATAGGCTCAATGGTGTGACGCAGTGTTTTGTCCGCACTGACACGCTCGAAAATGGCGTGCGTCTCCACGGAGAACTCCCCATCGGTTCGGGTCGGCCGCTGGGCGGCGGATCCGTTCTGGGCAAGCCAGTAGCGGGTATTACGCACGCCCGCCGTCAGGATGGTGGAGATCCCTCCTCCGGACAGTTCCAACGGGATCTTGATATAGGGGTGCAAATCCATACGCCATCCCCGGCTGCCGATATTGCGATCAAAAAGCGTGGTTTGCTGATCGAAATGCAGGATGGCCAGACGGTTGAGTACAGGAAAAGACAGCCTGTTTTCGAATCGCGGCATGATTTGCAGTGTCGCGTCATTGGAAGGCTGGGTCAGATCCTGCTGGTGCTGAACCCACAGTTTTGAGTCTCCGTATTCACTCTGTTGCGAAAGGGTGGCGCGGCTAATCAGGAAGCGGGTAGCAGCCTCCGATGCATTGCTGGAGAAATCAGCCAGATAATTATAGTCGCTCACATGATCGGCATTAATGGCCAGGTTCATGCTGTCGGGCAATTGCCATGATGCCCGGGCTTGCAAGCGGTTACGAATGCGTCCCCCTGCCCTCTTGTCGCGTATCACCTCGCCTTTTACGATTTCTCTGCCTATTGTTGAGACATGACGAAGCTCCAGTTTCGGACGGAACCCGCGTTTACTCATCCATAGGGGTGTGAACGTCGCATCCCAGTCCGGGGCGGGAGCAAAATAATAAGGAAGGCCCAGCTCCACGCCGCGCCGTTGGCCCGTACTTACCTTGGGAAGAAGCAAGCCGGATTTTCGCTGATTACCCTGCTGCCAGTAGGGGGTGTAAAGCACAGGCACGCCGGCGATTTCAAAACGTGCGTCTCTGGCTGTAAACGTACCGCTTTTCTGATCGAGTACGGCGCTCGATGCGCAAATTTTCCATGCGCCATGATCCGCGGGGCACATGGTGAAACTGGGCTGAAGCGCCTTGTAGGTAAATTCATCCACACGCTCCATTTGTTTGGCCGACATGTGCTCACCGCCGGGAAAGGTGACCGTGGCATCATGCAGCACGCCCTGCCTGGAGATGGTGTTCAGTTCGGCGGACCTGGCTTTAACAACGGCCTTGGGAGTACGTATGACAACGTTTCCCCTGGCCTCGATTTGATGGCTGGCTGCATCGTAACGCACGGTATCGGCAGTGATGGTTTCATCCTTGCGTTTGATTTCTACCTTGCCGCTGGCCGTAGCCACGCCTTTGGCATTACGCACGATTTTATCGGCGGTGATGTCCACGCCTGTTGCGCAGGCGATGTCCGGCAGTAAAAGCAATGCCATCCACACGAGCAGGAGACGGAATGCAATATCCGAACGCATGAAAAAAAATGGGGAAACGGTTCAGACAGGCCTGACGGCGAAACCGAGATAATTGACGGAAAGGTCACCGGACAGTTCAAAACGGTCCGTCAACATCCGGTAAGACATACCGCGCATGTCTGTTACATCAAGACGGGCCATGCGACAGGCAGCATACATTTCCGAAGGGCGAATGAACCTGGCATACCGGTGCGTGCCTTTCGGTAACCAGCCCAGCATGTATTCAGCGCCGAGTATGGCCTTCACATAGGCATGGAGCGTACGGTTCAGGGTGGCGAAAAAGAAAAGTCCGCCGGGCTTGATCATGGCGGCGCAGGCGGCGACGGTAGCGGGCACATCGGGAACATGCTCCAGCACCTCCATACAGGTGACGACATCATATTCGTCCGCATGATCCGCTACCCATGTCTGTGCATCACTGGTTTCATACCGGACATTCGCGCCCGTCTTTTCGGCATGGATGCGGGCGACTGCCAGCGCCTTCCCGGAACGGTCAATGCCGGTCGTGATTGCGCCGCGATTAGCCAGAGATTCAGCCAGCAAGCCACCACCACACCCGACATCCAGCGTATGCGTGTCTTTCAGCGTCGTACAGGAGGCGATGTAATCCAGACGTATGGGGTTGATGCGGTGTAATGGCTTGAACTTTCCGGCTGGATCCCACCATTCCTCGGCCATGGCCTCGAAATGCCTTATTTCCTCGGGATCGAAGTGCGTCTGCATGGGTCAGCAGGCTGCTAGGGCGGGGCCGCTATGGCAAGCCCTGCCCTCACACTGGTTCCTTTGCCCGTAACGAATCCTTTCTCAGGCGTCCGTAAGCGCAGTGACGCCCTTCCTCGCAAAAATCCTTTACGGACAAAGATTCTGCGTGATCATCACGGTGATTCATGAATAGTAAGGATGTGAATGTCACGCGCAGGTATGATCCGTGTGCAAGGGCTTGCTTCCCGGCTCAACCATGCCAATCTGCTATAAGGATCGAACTCGCCGGTGCGAGAGACGGCAACAATGCAATATTTCCGTGGAAATCCGGAATGTTGCACGCAAGGAGGATTAACCACTGCATGCGCGGACCCTTTTCTCCTTTCTATTTGTTCATTTTTATTTTTCTACTGATCTTTCTGCTCGTTGTCGTACAACTCGGGCTGGTTTCGCTGGCTTTTGAAAAACTCGGTCTTTCGACATTGCAAGGGATGCTGCTGCTGTTCGCATCGCTGTTCGGGAGTGCGCTGAACTTGCCCGTCGCCCGCATCAAGGCCATGCGTCCGAAAGCAGAGGTGCAAAAATCCGTGCCAGGGAACCTGCTGCGTATGCCCGTGCTACCGTTCACGGGATACACCCTGATAGCCGTTAACGCCGGCGGTTGCCTGGTGCCTGTGGGGTTTTCCGCCAGCCTCATCCATCACTTTCCGTTAACGCCAGCAGAAATCCTTCTGGCGGTCGGCATCGTCGCAGCCATCTGTCATTTGAGCAGTCGCCCGATCCGGGGCGTCGGCATCGGCATGCCGCCGCTGATTGCGCCGATTACGGCAGCCATCGTGGCGCTTTCAATCAACCGGGAGATGGCAGCGCCATTGGCTTATATTTGCGGTACACTGGGCGTACTGATTGGCGCCGATCTGCTGCGATTGAAGGATATTGCCAAACTGGGTACGCCCATTGGCTCGATTGGCGGCGCGGGCACCTTCGACGGCATCTTCCTCACCGGCATCGTGGCAGTACTGCTTACGTAGTTTCTCACCGTGCCTGTTTAACCATGAACTTTCATGAATAATCCAGGGGGTGCTGAGTAGTTACGTTCAGGGTAAGGAAAATTTGACAGAAAGCTCTATGAAGGATACTCCTCGAATTGTTCAAATTTCATGGAGGAAGGAGAAGAAAATAATGAAGAAAACCATCGTGTTTATTGCACTTCTTAGTCTGGCAGGCTGTGCCACGCAGACATACCACATTAATAGGGGAAGCGCATCCATGCCAACGGCAAACAAAATGCAAAACTTCTTTATATCTGGTTTGGGACAGGAGAAAGAGCTGGATGCTGCCGCCATTTGCGGTGGTTCTGACAACGTTGTGAAGGTTGAATCCAAACTTGAATTCATTGATGGTGTTCTTGGTGTCTTGACATGGGGGTTATACACGCCAAGGCACGCCAAGGTATATTGCAGAAAACAGTAAAAGGGCACGTCAGTATTGTATGAGTAGTTCAGGCCAAAAGGCGTCAGGCCGCCTGAACGTCCGCCAGGGCTGCCCTTTACCCACAAATCGTGTCACAGCGAGCTGCCCGGCGGTCAATATGCAAGGCGCGCTCTCTTGCAATGGTAGTTCCATGTAGCGAAATTCAAGCTCGGAAATGGGCCAAAGCGGGGAAGCAAATCGCCGCTCACGAGTTTTGCAAGAGGCTCTATTATCTGCGATCCCCGCCTTGGTCTGGCCCGTGCGCAAGGGCTCTGTGGCATGATTTGTGGGTAAAGGAACAAGCAAGGGCATGGCGGAATTTATGAATAGTTCAGGTTACGTCCAAAAAAATTTGCGCCCTCAAACAAACCAAAATCTTACACCCCGCATCCGCATTCAATATCGGATCTTGGGCCTGGCTTTGCCCTGGAGGACGCTTGATGTGTAGGATGCGGTCGGGAGTCTTCCGGGTCCGGAATGAATCCAGCTACTCGCTATAATCCGGGCCAGGTTCGGCAGACTCCCGCAATGGAGGAAGCGTGAAACGTGAAATCGAAGCATCCCTGCAACGGGCCGTGGAAACTCTGTTATCGGAATATGGCGAGGAAGATGGTGTGCGGGTTGTATTGACTCGTCCCAAAGCGCGGGATCACGGAGATTATGCCGCCAATGTTGCGATGCCGCTGGCCAGGCGCCTGGGTATCAGGCCTCATGAAGTCGCGCAGCGCCTTTTGGAACGGGTGCAATGGCCGCCGGTTGTGGATAAAACAGAAATTGCCGGCCCCGGATTCATCAATATCCATCTGCAACAGGCATCGGAAGCCTCCGTTCTGGCAAAGATTGTGGCGCAGGGCGTTCATTATGGACGTATCGTGGCTGATGCGCATGCGCCACGCGCCTGCGTTGAATTTGTATCGGCCAATCCGACCGGGCCGATGCATGTCGGGCATGGCCGTGGTGCGGTGGTGGGCGATGCGCTTTCCAGCATAATGGAGGCGCGCGGCGTGCGTGTGCAGCGGGAATATTACATCAACGATGCAGGCAACCAGATTGACGTACTGGCAGATTCGACGTGGTTGCGCATGCGTGAATTGCAGGGTGAATCCATTGATTTTCCGGAAGGTTATTATCCGGGTGAATATATTGTGGACGCGGCCAGATCCATCCTGAAGCAACGGCCCTTCGCGGAACTTGAGGTCATGACGGAGAAAGACCGCCGCACATGGCTTGGTTGCGAGGCCATCCATGCCATGATGGCGATGATCCGGACCGATTTACAGGCGCTGGGCATTTCCTTTGATGAATATTTTTCGGAAAAGAGCTTGCATCAATCCGGCAAAGTAGAGGAATTGATTGAGCAGTTAAAAGCGGATGACCTGATTTACATGGGCGCGCTTTCACCCCCCAGGGGTAAGGAAATAAAGGATTATCAACCGGTCAAACAATGGCTGTTTCGTACCACGAAGTTTGGCGACGACGTGGACCGGCCATTGGCCAGAAAGGATGGAACAGCCACGTATTTCGCTGCTGATATCGCCTACCACATGAATAAACATGAACGGGGATTTGACCGGCTGGTGGACGTATGGGGCGCGGATCACGGTGGTTATGTCACCCGCGTACAGGCGGCCATGCAGGCGCTAACGGGTCAAAAGTGCCAGCCGGAAGTGCTGCTGGTGCAGATGGTGAATCTGATGCGTGATGGCAAGCCGGTGCGCATGTCCAAGCGGGCCGGAACCTTTGTGACGCTGCGCGAGGTGGTGGATGAGGTGGGAAAGGATGCCGTGCGCTTTAATTTTCTCACCCGAAGAGCCGAAAGTCAGCTTGATTTTGATCTGGAAGCGGCCAAACAGAAAAACGACGAAAACCCGGTTTATTATGTGCAATACGCCCATGCCCGTGTGTGCGCCATCCTGCGCAAGGCCGATGCGGAAGGTCTGCGAGCGGTTAATCCCGAAGATGTGGATGTGTCGTATCTTGCGGGGCCTGAAGAAAATGCGCTGATCAAACACCTGCTGGCTTATCCCGAAGTTCTTGAAACCGCGGCCAATCGGCTGGAACCGTACCGAGTCGCTGTTTACCTGATGCAACTGGCCGCGAATTTGCACAGTTTCTACCACAAATATCGTGTCCTTATCGAGGATGCCGGGTTGGCGCAGGCGAGATTACTGCTGATGCGGGCGGTGAAACAGGTTCTGGCCAACGGGCTCGAATTATTGGGCGTATCGGCACCGGAGATGATGTGACAGGGCGCAAGGATTTCGCCGAGTTGCAAGCTCCGCAACGGGAGGGCCAGGGCATGGGAAACATACGAAACATATTGGTGGTTGCGGGCATGCTGATTGTTGTGGGAGTGAGTTTCGTCGGCGGTTTCATGCTGGGGGAGAAACAGGGCCGGGAAAAGGCGGAGTATGCGGGAAAACAACGTCTGCTGGAACGGATCGAGAAGCAGCGTCACGAGCTCAACGTACTGAAAAAAACAAATAAGAATCAACGGAAGAGCCGCACCCGGGCCTCGACGGAGGTTGGCGATCTGACGTTCTACAACACGTTATCCAGTCAAAAGGTGGCTCCGGCGCCGCTGGCTATGCCGGGGCGGCCGGGCCATGCAAATAACGTAACGGATATTATTCGGAGAAAATTGGCTCATAAGGAGAGGTCATCCACATCCGCTGGCATATTCAAACTCCAGGTAGGATCATATCAGCGCAGGGGAGAGGCGGAGAAACTCAAGGTACGGCTTGCACAGCGGGGCTTTCCGGCCATGGTCGAGCAGGCCATGGTGCCGGATCTTGGATTGTGGTTCCGAGTGTACACCGGCCCCTATTTCGATCTCGCCATGGCGAATCAAGCCAGACGTCAGGTGCAGGCGAAGATGCATATCACGGGCCTGTTGTTGCGTGACAAAAAATAGTTCTCCGGATATCCGGAGGGATGCGGCGTATCGCTGGGTCGCGGGTTTTTTGCACGGAGACTGCACGATTGTTTTACTCGCCGGGGACGCCTCCTTGCGGCGTTATTTCAGAATCAAACATCATGGCAACACCTTTGTATTGATGGATGCGCCGCCGGGCAGGGAGGATGTCGCGCCTTTTCTTGCGGTGCGCCGCTGGCTTGAATCCGCGGGGTTGCGTGTGCCACATCTTCTGGCGGAGGATGCCTCGCAAGGTTTCTTGCTGCTGGAGGATTTTGGCGATATCACATGGGCCACGCACCTGGAGACGCATGCTGATCCTTCTTGCTTGCTAAAAGATGCGTTCCGGCAACTTGGGCGCTTACAATCCCATATGCCCGTTTTCAGGCTTGCTGCCTTCAATGAGACGCGAATGCATACTGAATGTGACCTCTATCCGGATTGGTATTTGCCTTATGTGGCGGCTTATAAGTCATCGGCGCATGATCGCCGGATGTTCCATGATGCGCTGGCGCCCATGCTGGAAACGATTGCCGGGTTGCCGCGTGTTCCCGTGCACCTGGATTACCACAGCCGGAATTTGATGGTCTTGAACGGCGCCCCGCCGCTGGGCGTGATCGACTTCCAGGATGCGCTTATGGGTCCGGTCACCTATGACGCAGCTTCGCTCCTGTACGATTGCTATCAGGACTACCCGGAGAAGATGCGCCGGAGATGGAGTTTGCGTTTCTTTGAATCGCTGCCGCATGACATACGCTTATTTTTCGTAGATTTTAATGCATGGCATCGTGCGCTTCGGCTCACTGCCATGCAACGCCACATCAAGGCGGCGGGGATCTTCGGGCGCCTGGCATATCGCGATGGAAAGCGCCAGTTTCTGGATGAAATTCCGCTCACCCGCAAACATATGCGGGAGGAGCTTGAGGCTCTGGGAATGAAAGCGGAGAAATTTCAGCTTTTGTGTCGGGAGGCCGCCTGATAGCGGACCGGTACGCGGGAAATAAACGATCTTATTGGCGATATGCGCGATACCATGCATGAGAGAAGCGGCGCGGGGATGACCGCGCCACGGATTGGCGTTCTGTTTGTGCGTGTAAGATTCTCGACCTGTCTCTACAGTTGTGTCAGCGTCCCCAGACAAAAAAACAGGCATGCGTCCTGTTCCGTGAGGTTGTCGTGAAAATTGGAAAACATAAGGTTGTAACCATTGACTATACGCTGACAAATGATGATGGCGAAGTGCTGGACACGTCAGAAGGGCAGGAACCGCTGGCCTATATTCATGGTACGGGATTCATGATTCCGGGACTTGAGCAGGCGCTGGAAGGAAGAGCGGATGGCGATTCATTCTCCCTTGCCGTCGAACCCGTGGATGCTTACGGTAAACGTGACGAGGATCTGGTGAAGGTGGTGGAACGGACAATGTTTGGCGATGTTGAGCGGCTTGAAGCGGGGATGCAGTTTCAGGCCCAAACGGATGACGGCATTGAAGTGGTGACGGTAACTGCCCTGGAAGGCGATCAGGTGACCGTGGACGGAAATCACCCGCTGGCTGATGTTACGTTGAATTTTGAGGTACGGGTGGTTGGCGTTCGTGAGGCGAGCAAGGAAGAACTCGATCACGGTCACGTGCATGGCGCCGGTGGTCACCACCACTAATTATTTACGATAAAAGTGGGGAAGCCGATCGCCGCTCATGAGTTTTGCAAGAGGCTCTGTAGATAAGATGTGGCGCTGACCTTGCTTTTGTAATCATACATGCTTGCGCCGCTCTTTCCGAATTGCCAGTCTGGGAGCATGGTGTACGATCAAAATCATATCACTAACGAAAAATTCATGACGCACGCCCTCAACCTGGCGGAGAAGGGCGCAGGCAAAACGCATCCCAATCCGACGGTCGGGGCGGTCGTGGTGGTTAATGGTGAAGTGGTGGGCGAAGGCTGGCATAAGGGGCCGGGCCAGCCGCATGCCGAAGTGGTTGCATTGGAGAAGGCGGGTTCACGCGCTCGGGGCGGCACGCTGTATGTGACGCTGGAACCCTGCGCATCACAGGGACGCACTCCTCCTTGTACGCACGCCATTCTGTGCGCCGGGATATGGCGGGTGGTTTATGCTTCATCCGATCCCAATCCGAAAATGGCCGGTGGCGGCGCGGTGCTTGAGGCTCACGGTGTGGAAATTACGGCTAATGTGCTGGAGAAGGAAGCCGATGCCATCAACCAGGCATTTTTTCATTTTTATCGTCTGGGCCGGGCGTATGTTACGGCCAAGGCCGCCATTTCGCTGGATGGAAAACTGGCCACGCATCAACGGCACTCGCAATGGATAAGCAATGAAGTCTCGCGCAGACATGCGCACCGGTTGCGCGCCAGCAGCCATGCCATCCTGATTGGTGCGGGTACGCTGGAATATGATAATCCGTCACTCACCGTGCGTGATGTTCCTCTCTCCGGCGAGCCGCCGTTACGTTGCGTTCTTTGCTTTGAAACACCCGCATTTTATCCCGATTGTAAAATAGCGGACGGGGAAGCGCCATCGCGATTGTATGTACGGAGTGAAAGCGATACCGCCGGGGAATGGCGTGATGCGGGTGTGGAGGTGGTGCGCGCGAGAAGCCTGATCGAGGTGCTTAAACACCTGGCCGATGAAGGCCGTTGGTCGGTGTTGCTTGAAGGCGGAGGAATGCTTCATGCGGCTTTTATCGAGACTCGCCTGACCGATGAACTGGTGATCTACCAGGCGCCTGTTTTAATTGGAGGGAAGGATGCGGTCGGCTTCTGGCAGGGGACGGGCGTGGCGCGCGTTTCCGATGCGCCAAGGCTTGAGAATGTCACGCGGCGCATGCTGGGCGGAGACCAGGTCATCCAGGGCCGGGTAGTTTATCCTGAAAGCTGAATAATCCGGAGCAGGGATTGAATCTACACCGCTTGCCGCTCCTGATTCCCGCTCTGGCATGGGTGAGCGGACTGGCGGCGGCGCGGACGGATTGGATGCCATGGCTGGCGGTAGCATGGTTGGCTGGAATCGCGGCTTTGTTCCTTTTTTTATCCAAAACACGCACCTTTGCAGTGGTTCTGTTAGCCGGAATGGCATGGGGCGTCATCAATCTGGGCTGGGATGCGCGCCTGGTAGCGTTCGATAGCGATTGGCTTGAAGGCGCTCGGCAGATCACGGCCACTGTGGTAAAAACGCAACATACGCAAACCTATTCGCGTTTGACTTTGCGCCGGGTTAGCCGATCCGAACGCAGTAGCAAGAAAGGGGGTGATGAAAAGGAGATCGTCTCACTTTCTCATCCCGAAGAAAGTAAACTGTCCACTTTCTTACGCGGAGAGGCATGGTTGTATGTCTATCAGCATGCAGCAAACAAGATTAGGCCCGGCGACAGGATACAGGCGCGGGTTCACTGGCATGCGCCGCGCAATCGCAACAATCCCGGCGGATTCGACTTTGAGGCCTATTGTTTTGATCGCCACATTGCGCTCATCGGCAGCGCCAGAGGATCGGTGGCTGTGCTTGCCTCGAAGCCATCATGGCTGGAAGGGATGCGCCAGCGTATTCGGGATGCATTGAACCCCTTGCCGGATGCGCAGGCAGGTATTATCGAAGCGCTGCTTCTGGCGGACCGGAGCCATATCCCCACCCGGATTCAGGACGCATTCGCGGCTACCGGCGCGATGCATTTATTGGCCATTTCCGGTTTGCATGTGGGCATGGCCGGCGCAATTGGTTTTGGTCTTTGCTGGTGGGTGCTCACCCGCAGGGAGGCATGGATGGTCGGGCTTCCGGTGCGTGGCATATCATTGATTGCGGGTTTGGCGGTGGCGGTGGCTTATGCATCGCTGGCGGGTTGGCCGTTACCGGCTCAGCGCGCCACGATGATGCTGGCGGCAGGCGTGCTTGCATGGTGGTTCAGAGCCCGCGCTGCGCCTCTCAATACCCTGCTGGCCGCACTGATACTGATTTTGTTACTGGATGCGCAGGCAGTGGGATCAGTCTCGTTGTGGCTGTCTTTTACCGCCACGGCGGCCATTCTGTTCTGGGCCGGAAGGCAGGAATCCCATGTGGACGGTTTTCATATCCGACGCGCATTTGCGGGCATGTTATGGGTGACCCTGATCGCCGGTCTGGCAACGCTTCCCCTGATCACCCGTACATTCGGACGTTTGCCGATCTACAGTCTGCCCGCCAACGTGATGATGGTGCCTTTATACAGCCTGCTCATTTTGCCGCTGGCGCTGGCGGGCGCAGTGTTTGCCGGTCTTGGCATGTCCTGGGCGGCAACATGGCTGTTTTCCGTGGCGGGCTACGGTATCGCTATGGGCAACCGGTTGCTTGTATGGATGTTGCAATGGCCGGGCGGTCATCTGTGGGTTCCTTCCGTGCCGTGGTGGCTATCCGCTCTCTATGTGTCAGGCGCAATGCTTGCCGCTGCGTTATTGTGGAAAGGCAGGCGGCCGGCCGGATGGACGGTTATGGCATTGACAGTACTGATCTATGGCATGGCGGCGGTGCGGGAGCGCCCCCCGGCGCGGGCGCAACTGACAGCCTGGGATGTCGGGCAGGGCGCGGCGATGAGCCTCGTGCTGCCGGGTGGCCACGTGATGGTGGTGGATGCTCCGGGCAGACGTGGCAGCCGTTTTAATGGCGGGACCGTTGTGGCCGCGGGGCTGCGCGCCAGCGGTATCACGCATGTCGATGTGCTGGCGATTACCCATGCCCAGTCCGACCACATGGGCGGAATGATGCGCCTGATGAGCCAGGTGAATCATGTGGATCAACTGTGGCTGGCTGACGTGCCGGACGTGAGGCGCCATCGGGGCATCCGGCGCCTGATTCGGCGCGTCCGGGCGCAAGGCGGTCACGTGCATTGGTTAAAGCAGGATGAGAACCTTGTATTTGGCGGCGTGAAGGGACGGGTGCTGTGGCCGCCCGCCGGATATGCGCCGTCTAATGCGAACAATACCTCGCTGGTTCTGTCTTTCCGGATGAAAAACGGGAGACAATTGCTGTTTCCGGGAGATATTGAGGCCAGGGCCGAGGCCGGAATGGTGGCTCATGGCATCAGGGCGCACGATATTATGTTAATGCCGCATCATGGCAGCGCGACATCCAGCACGCCGGCGTTGATCCGGTCTGTGATGCCCAAAATAGTTATTGCCCAGACCGGGTATGCCAATCATTACGGGTTTCCCAAATCTCGGGTGATTCAGCGCTACGAGCATGCAGGCGCGCGGATATGGAATACGGCGAACGGGGCGGTAACTGTAATGCTGGACGATAAAAAAGGCGTCCGGACAGCTTATGCAATACCGGTGCGTTCCGAAAAACGCCGTCGCGCATTGCAGTGGTGGCAACATTATTTGTGAACAGTTCAGGCTAACGATGAAGGAGCAAAAAGGCTGCCCGTGGCCTTTTTGATCCACGACCAGCGAAAAGCGCAGTTTTCGTTTTCCTTACAAATCAATCACTTGCGATGCGAGTCATTGGTTTACGCGCCCGTCCATGGGCGCGATGATGACTTCTTGCGAAGCCATCACCTATAATCCCCCCCTGTTGTACGAATCCCCGGGTAATGATTGGAGGTAAGCGTGTACGAATTTATGGTTCAGGGCGGGACAGTCATGTTTATTCTGCTCGGTTGTTCCATTTTGGCATTGACCATTATTTTCGAACGTAGCTGGAGCTTGCGACGTTCGGCGGTGATTCCCGAAAAAGCCGTGAATGCCGTGGAATCGGCAATTCAGAACGAAGATGTTAAACAGGCCATGCGAATATGCCGCGACAGCCCCACAGCCATGGGCCGTATCCTCTGGGTGGCGTTGGAAAACCGGGGCGTATCCCGTCCCGTACTCAAGGAGGTTCTTGAGGAGACCGGGCGGCAGGAGGTTGCCCATCTGGATCGTTTTATTGGCGTGCTGGGCCTGATTGCCGCCATCTCGCCCTTGCTGGGATTGCTTGGCACCGTGATTGGCATGATTGAGGTGTTTCAGGTGATCGCCGTGCAAGGCGTGGGCAAGGCGGATGTTCTGGCTGGTGGTATTTCCAAGGCGCTGAACACTACGGCGGCGGGCCTGTCCGTGGCAATTCCGACTATGGTTGCTTTCCGTTTTTTCGAGGCGCGGGTCGATCGTTTTGTGATGGAAATTGAACACCACGCTTTGCGATTCGTGGAGCTTCTGAAGGGTGAGCGCTGATGCGTTTACGCGAACGCCATAAACGGGATTATATGGTGGATATTACGCCATTGGTGGATGTCGTCTTTTTAATGCTGATTTTTTTCATGGTTTCGACCAGCTTCAAGGTGGCGAATAGCCTTAAACTGGAATTGCCGACCAGCACGTCGCACGCGCAGGTAACGGATGTCAAGGAAGTCGTGATCAGCGTCAATACCAGGGGGCAGCTTTATGTGCAGGATAAGCCGGTATCCGATCGCGCGTTGCGCAAACGTATCCTCAACGTGACCAGGGGCGATCCCAATATGCGTGCGGTCCTCCGGGCGGATGCGGATTCGCAGTACAAGCGCGTGGTGTTTGTACTGGATGTGCTGCGTCAGCTCGGCATAGGCAAGGTGGCGATCGCCACGGTCCAGCCGAAGTAGCAACCCCATGCGTGTTGTACAGAAATTTGGCGGTACGTCGGTAGGCAGCCTGGAACGTATCCGAAATACCGCGAGCCTGGTTGAACGCTCCGTACGCCAGGGCCATGAAACGGCGGTTGTGGTTTCAGCGATGAGCGGGGAAACCAACCGTCTGCTTGGCATGGCCCGGGAGTTGTGCGAATGCCCCCGGGCGCGTGAACTCGATGCGCTGGTTTCCACCGGCGAGCAGGTCAGCGCCGCGCTGCTGGCCATCGAATTGCACAAACGGGGGATCGGTGCATATTCCTATACAGGGATGCAGGCGGGATTGGTTACCGATAGCCGTCATTCACGCGCCCGCATCCGGCGGATCGAATGCAAAGGCCTTCTGGAACACCTGGAGCAGGGCGAGGTGCCGGTCCTGACCGGCTTCCAGGGTGTGGATGAACAGGGAAATATTACCACCCTGGGCCGGGGCGGATCGGATACGTCGGCAGTGGCGCTGGCCATTGTCCTGCAGGCCGATGTCTGCGATATCTATACCGATGTGGACGGGGTTTACACCACCGATCCCCGTGTTGCGCCAACAGCCCGGAGAATCGATCGTATCAGTTATGAAGAAATGCTGGAGCTGGCGTCTCAGGGCGCCAAAGTGCTGCAAAATCGCAGTGTGGAGCTGGCCATGCGCAATACGATGCCGATCCATCTGCGTTCCAGCTTTGAAGATATGCCGGGCACGCTGGTCACGAGTGAGGATGAAACCATGGAACGAGCAAGCATTACGGGAGTTGCCTATAATCGTGATGAGGCGAAGATCACCATTCGGGGCATACCGGATCATCCGGGTATTGCCAGCGATGTGTTTGGCCCGATTGCGCGGAAAGACATCAATGTGGACGTCATTGTCCAGAATGTCAGTGAGGACGGAACCACGGATATCACCTTCACCGTGCCACGCGGCGACTTTGCTCTCGCCATGAACACATTGAAAGATATTTGCAAAGAGATGAAAGCGCGGAATGTAAAAGGCGACGATACGGTAGCCAAGGTCTCCATCATTGGCGTCGGTATGCGTTCGCATTCCGGCGTGGCGCGGCAGATGTTCGAAGTCCTGGCGAAGGAAGGTATCAATATCCAGATGATTACCACCAGTGAAATCAAGATTACCGTGGTGATCGATGAAAAACAGGTCAATTTAGCGGTGCGTGCCTTACATAGGGCTTTTGAACTGTAGTTCGGGTTAAGACAAGAGAGGTGAAACGGAAACATATGCAACGCGAAATCGTGATAGTATCCGGCTGGCGCAGTCCGTTGGGTAAGGCAGGCGGCGTGTTTGCCAGGATGACCGCCGTTGATCTGGGTGTGACGTTGGTGCGCGAGGTGATGGCGCGTTCGCCGGTGTCCGCCAGAGATCTGGATGCGGTTATTATCGGTAATGTAATTCAGCCCGCGGAGGCGGCAAATATCGCGCGTGTCATTGCGCTTGAAGCGGCGGTTCCGAGGCTTGTCCCCGCGCATACCGTCCATCGTAATTGCGCTTCGGGTATGCAGGCGGTAACGGATGCGGCGGAAAAGATCCTCCTTGGCCGCGCGGAAGTTGTGTTGGCAGGCGGCGTCGAATCCATGACCCATGCGCCGTTGCTGTTTCACGATCGTTTCCGTGAAGCATTGGCTTTGCTGCAAAGGGCACGGAATTTGCCATCCAGGGCGCGGGCGCTGATGGGCGTGGCGAAAGCGCCATGGAAGCCGCGCATCAGTTTGATTGAAGGGCTCACTGATTCTACGGTGCATCTGAATATGGGGCAGACTGCTGAAGTGCTGGCGCGGGAGTTCGGTCTTACGCGCAAGGCTCAGGATGAATTTTCACTGATGAGCCACCAGCGGGCGGATGAGGCATGGAAGAGCGGATGGTACGACGGCGAGACGGTGCATGTGTTCCCCCCCCCGGCGTATGTTCCGGTACGCCGCGATGAAGGGATTCGCGCCGGTCAGAGCATGGAGGCGCTGGGGAAACTCAAACCCGTGTTCGACCGGCCGCTGGGGACGGTGACCGCGGGCAACAGTTCGCAGATCACCGATGGCGCGGCCATGATGATTCTGACCCATCGTGAAAAGGCCGAGGCGGAAGGCTGGCCCATTCTCGGTTATTTGTATGACTGGGCCTACTCCGGTTGTGATCCCGCACGCATGGGGCTGGGGCCGGTATTTTGTTCGCAAACACTACTTTCAGCTCATGGGTTAACCATGCGCGATATTGCAAGGGTGGAGATCAACGAGGCATTCGCGTCGCAGACGCTGGCTTGTCTGAAGGCCATGGATTCCAGACGCTTCCATGGCAAACATTTTGATGGCAAAGCGCCGATGGGTGCGCCGGATATCAATAGCCTCAACGTCCATGGCGGTGCGATTGCGATGGGGCATCCGGTTGGCATGAGCGGTACGCGCCTGATTCTGACCCTGCTCAGACAATTGAAGCATGATACGGGTGGCGGATTGGGCGTAGCGACCTTATGCGTTGGCGGAGGTCAGGGCGGAGCAACGCTGGTCGGGAGTGATCCATGGAAGTCGTAACTTTATCAAGAAAACAGGATACCGCACGATTGCGCTTCATGCGCAAGGACCGTTCCGTCAATGTGCTGGATGAGACCTGTATGGCGCAACTGGAAGCGCATCTGGATGCGCTGGAGAAGGATACTCCCGAACTGCTGATTATCGAAAGCGGCATGCCCGGATGTTTTATTGCGGGCGCCGATCTGGATGTCATTGCGGCGATTGATGATGCCGAAGAAGCCGAGCGGCTGGCTGAACGTGGCCAGTCGCTGTTTCGCCGTATTGAGGAATTGGCGTGCCCTTCCATTGCCGTGGTAAACGGCGCTTGCATGGGGGGAGGGCTGGAACTGACATTGGCCTGTGATTATCTGGTTGCCGTTCATGGCGATAAAACACGTCTGGCATTGCCCGAGCTCAAAATTGGTATTCATCCGGGCTTTGGCGGTTGCGTTCGCCTGCCAAAACGTATTGGCTGGCTGGCGGCAACGGATATGATCCTGACCGGCCGCGCCGTTGATGCAAAGAAGGCGAAACGGATCAGGCTGGCCGACATATCCTGCTATGCCGAGCAGGTGGAGACCGCGATTGAGCATCTGGAAGCGCGTGGCAAAACGAAACCGGAGCGCTCTGGTATGAACCCGTGGTGGATGCGGCTGTGGCCCGCGAGAGCATTGTTTTTCCAACAGGTGAAGAAACGCGCGATGGCGCGATTCAAACATCTTGATATTGAACAGGCCTATCCGGCCATTCCGGCGGTGATTCGCCTGCTTAAGGAGATTGCGGGTAAGCGCGAGGGTCAGGCATATGCCCGCGAGGCCGAATCACTGGGCAGGATGGCGGTTACTCCCACATGCAAGAATCTGATTCATGTATTCCATCTTGGTGAAGGATTGAAGAAACAGGAGGCAGCAAAAAAGGGGCGAAAGCATCTGGAGCGAATCAATCATATCGCTGTATTTGGCGCAGGCGTCATGGGCAGCGGCATCGGCTGGGTGGCCGCGAAATCCGCCGACGTGGATCTGCATGACGTGGCGGATGACGCCTTGTCCCGCGGCATGAAAACACTGGCGCATTTTGCCAGGCGCGATGCCAAACGCATGAGCCGGATTCGTCCGGTGCTGGATCGTAGCGGACTGGCCGATTCACAAGTGGTGATTGAGGCTGTTCTGGAGGTTCCGGAAATCAAGAACGCCTTGTGGAAAGATGTTGAATCGCAGGTGGGAAAAGAGGCCTTACTGCTCAGTAATACCTCATCGCTGTCGGTCAGTGACATGCAGAACGAAGTCAGGTATCCCGGACGCATGGCGGGCATGCACTTCTTCAATCCCGCACCGAAGATGCCGTTGGTTGAAGTAGTAGCTGGCGCGAAAACCACGAAGAAGACACTGGAAACGGTTGCCGCGCTGGCAACCGGATGGGGAAAATATCCGGTGATTGTAGCCGACAAACCGGGATTTCTGGTGAACCGTTGTCTGATGCCTTACATGGCGGCGGCGTTTCATTTGCTGGAAGCAGGGCAAAAACCGGAGCATGTGGACGGCGCGCTCAAACATTTCGGCATGCCCATGGGCGCCATTGAACTGGCCGACCGGGTAGGCCTGGATATCTGCCGCCATGTGGGCGACCATCTCTCAAGCGCGCTCGGTGCGTCGTATCAGACCATGCCCGACTGGTTTGCAACCATGGTGGATGACGGATTGCTGGGAGAAAAATCCGGTTCCGGGTTTTTTACGTACGCCAAGGGCAAACGCGAAAGCTTGAATCCTGATCTGAGCCGGTATGTGAAGATTGCCGCTGATTCCCGGAAAGAAGGCATCGCCGCCGATCCGGGCAGTAGCGAAGTAGCAAGCATGAAGGATGATGACATCGTGGATGCCTGCCTGTTGCCCATGCTGGCCGAGGCGCTGACCTGTCTGTACGAGAAGGTGGTTGACGATCCGGCGCATCTGGATGCGGCAATGATTTTCGGCATCGGTTTTCCACCCTTTCGCGGCGGCCTGCTGCATTACTTCGCCACACGGAATGTGAAGGATCTGGAAAGCCGCATGATCGAGCTTGGCCTCGAACATGAGAGGAGTCTCAATCGATTGGAAATGTTGGCGCATGCCTGACCTCTCAGAAAAAAAATGTTTCGGAAGATGTTTGATTCGGGAAGCAACTTGCCTTTCCGACTTGTTGCTTGAATCCCCGGATCTGTGGGTGGATTCGCCTATGCTGGGGTATCGTAAAGATGGCGCATGGCATTGGCTGACCCGCTCTGAAGTGCAGCGGAAAGTCCGCCGCGTGGCTGTGTGGCTCCGTAACACGGGCGTACGCCCGGGCGACCGGGTAGGGCTTCTGGGGCACAACAGTCCCGAGTGGTGTATCGCTGATTTCGCCATTCTGAGAATCGGTGCGGTGAGCGTGCCCGCCTATTTCACCGATCCTCCTGCGGCGGTCCGGTATGTGTTCGAGGATGCCGGTTGCAAACTGCTACTGGTGGAACCGGGCGAGCAGCAAGCCAAACTGGATACGTCCAAAGTCCCTGTTTTTACCTTGCGGAGCGATACGTCCGGTGGTATGGAAACAATCAGTCTGGACGGTATCAGCCGGGATGCTTCGTTTGATGGGGAAATTAACGTGAAGAAACCGGAGCGGGGTGATCTGGCGACGCTAATCTATACCTCCGGAACCACGGGGAATCCCAAAGGCGTGATGCTGACACATGACAATCTGTTGTCTGATGTGGCGGCGGAACTGGGTGTAATTCCAGTTTTTCCAAATGATATATTTTTATCTTTTCTGCCACTTTCGCATGCCTTTGAACGAAATGTGGGGCACTTTCTTCCGGTTGTCTGCGGCGCGCGCATTGCCTATGCCGAGGATATCACCAGGCTGATGCGCGATATTTCCGAAGTAAAACCGACGATTATGATTTCCGTACCGCGCCTGTATGAGAAGATCTACGCCAGCGCGCAAGAAAAACTGGCGCATGCGTCAGCCATGAAACGCAAGGTCTTCGACAAGGCTCAAGCACTGGGTGCGGAAAATTTTGCATTAAAGCAGCAGGGAAGCGCCCTCTCCGGCGGCAAGGCAATCGTCTTCAAGATGCTTGATCATATCGCGCATGGAAAACTGCGCAGCAGCCTTGGCGGAAGATTGCGTCTTTTTATGTCTGGCGGCGCCTCCCTGCATCCGGACATTGCGCGTTTCCTGCTGGCCGCGGGTATTACGCTCTGCCCCGGCTATGGTCTTTCCGAGGCCTCCCCTGTTTTGACGGTAAATCCGGAACGTAAAATCAAGCCGGAGACGGTGGGGCCGGCGATACCGGGTGTGGAATTGAAGGTAAGTGAAGATGGTGAATTGCTGGCGCGTGGCCCCATGATCATGCGGAGTTACTGGAATAAACCGGAGAAAACTGAACAAATACTGGATGGGGACGGATGGTTGCATACGGGGGATTTGGTCGAAATAGATACGGATGGCTATGTACGTATCGTGGGTCGCAAAAAGGAATTGATGGTATTGTCCAATGGCGAGAATGTATCGCCTGCCCGTGCGGAAAAGCGTCTGGCCATGGACGCCTGCGTATTGCAGGCGATGGTGCTAGGCGATCAGAGGTCGCATCTCACGGCGCTGGTCGTGCCGGATGAAGCGCAACTGGACGCCGTATGGCGCCGCGAGCGGAAGCGCCCGTTGCCGGAAGATTGGCGAGAGAATGCCGATGTGCATCGGTGGTTGCTGGAACGCATGCACCGTTCTTGCCACGATTTGCCCAGCTTCATGCAGGTGAAGGACTTCATCTTCGTGGATGGAGAATGGACACAGGCCGAAGGAATGCTGACGCCTACACTCAAGTTCAGGCGGCGAAAAATTATAGAACGGCATCAGGACGAAATTGATGTGATGTATGCGGAAGAAGCAGGAGCATTTGAAAGAGATATTTGATGAAGTCGCAAAAAGCGTAATTTTCACTCGCTCCTTTCACCCACAGGATCACCGACGGAATGAACGCCAGCGCTGAACGGGTAAAAATAATGATGATTCCGGGAAGCCGCCAATTTATGTTTGGCTTACCGGGTCTTGTAATTACGGGCAAGATCACGCTTCACATCCCGCTCCTTCATCGCCTGCCGTTTATCATACAGTTTCTTACCACGGGCAAGCCCCAGGTTCAGCTTGGCATAGCCGCGCTCGTTGAAGAACAATTTGAGCGGAATCAAGGTCAGCCCTTTTTCATGTAATTTGCCAATCAGTTTGCGCACTTCGGCCTTGTGCAATAACAGTTCGCGTGTGCGACCGGGATCCCCCGGATTGTTCATCGCCGCCGGTCTGTACGGATTGATATGACAGCCGATGAGCAGGACCTTGCCATTGCGGACAATGCAATGCGCCTCGGCCAGACTGGCCTGTCCGGCGCGAAGAGATTTTACCTCCGGGCCAGTCAGGATCATGCCGGCTTCAAAGGTTTCCAGGATGTGGTAATCGTGTCGTGCCTTGCGGTTAGCGATAGCCATAGGCTGAATGTTAACGGCTTTGACTATTCTTTTCGCCCCCGGTTTTATTCGGACCGGAAAAATATTGATCTGAATCGTGGCATGCAACGTGCATACTGCGCCCGCGATCATACCGGACAATCGATCCGCGGGATTGAGACAGGTTAAAGAGGGGTGCTCATGGCGAAGAATACTAACGGTATGAGCATCTGGCATACCCTGTTTTCAGACGTGCACCGTCCATTTTTTCTGGCCGGCGCCATCTTCGCCGTACTCTCCATCAGTATGTGGTTGCTGAATCTTCTGGACATCATGCCTTATGTCCTGCCGCTTGCACAGGCGCGCATGCACATGGCGCAGATGGTTTACTTCTTCTATCCATTCTTTTTTTTCGGCTTTTTACTGACCATCTTCCCACGCTTGCTGAGCGTGTCTCCACTCACACCCCGGCGCTACGCTCCGATGGTTCTCTGCTTTCTTGCTGCCGCCGTGCTTTTCTCCTTCGGCCTTTACGCGGGCGAGGCATGGGCGCGAATCGGGGTCGGGCTTGCCGTAATCAGCAATGTCTGGGTTACCCTTGAACTGCTGCGCATGCTGCTGCGATCCGGATATGCGCATAAGCAAGTGCCCACGTTCATGTGGATTGGCGTGGCGTTCGCCTGCCCGGGATCGCTGGCTCTCGCGGCGTATGTCTGGGAAGGCGACTATTCCTGGGGCATGGCAGCTGAAGCCATCGGAATTTACGGATTTTTATTCCCCACCGTCTATGCGGTCGCCTATCGCATGGTGCCGATCTTCACGGCGACAAGCGGGCGTGATGTCGTCCGCGACCGCTTCGGCCTGCATTTCATGCTGGCATTCTCCCTCGCGCGCATGCTGATGATGATCATGGACCTTCACTCATGGTTCTGGCTGGCTGATTTCGGGCTTTTCCTTGTGGTCGGCCATCAGTGCTGGAAATGGCGCATCTGGCGGCGGAAGCCCTATGTCATCCAGTCCGTCCTGCACTGGGCGTTGTTCTGGTTTCCGATCGCCTTTCTGCTTTCCACCGGCGTCAATCTGGCCGAATGGCTGAGCGACGAACGTTGGCTACGCCTGGAACAGGCAGCATTGCATGCGCTCGTCGTCGGTGGGTTCGGCACCCTTCTGCTGGGCATGGTCACACGGGTGACGCTCGGCCACGCTGGCCGGCCCGTGTTTGCGGATGCCTGGATCACCCGGCTTTTCCTCACCTTTCAGATCGTGCCCCTGTTGCGCGTGATCTGTGGCCTGCTGAGCGAAGCATGGCCGGCGTTCGCTTTCGGCATCGATCTTTCAGGCATGGCCTGGGTGCTGATTTTCTTCCTCTGGGCCTTGCGCTACGCCCCCTTTTATTTCAAAGTCGTGCGGAGCGCCTGAAAACCGGAGGGATCCGTCGCGAACAAAGGCCCGATGCAATCATTAAGGATAGTTCAGGCTAATGGCGGCTCAAGGAGAATCCATGAAAATCAGGGTCAAAAGGGTATACGAACGGCCGGGCAAGGATGATGGCCGACGCATCCTCGTGGACAGGCTCTGGCCGCGCGGTTTGACCAGGGATAAGGCAAGCGTTGATCTGTGGCTTAAAGACATCGCTCCCTGCACGGAGCTTCGGAAATGGTTTGGCCACGATCCAGGCAGGTGGGAAGAATTCAGGAAACGGTATCTTGCCGAACTCAAAGGAAATAGCGAGCCAATCAGGATCTTGCAGCAAGAGATGGGCAAGAATACAGTGACGCTTGTTTATGGTGCCAGTGATGAAGAACATAATCAGGCAATCATCATCAGGGAATACCTCGAACGGCCTCATTAACCGGAGAAAGTGACGTAAAAAAGATCTCGAAAATGACCTGCCGCGAGCGGATGAGGCGATGCACTCGACCGGCGTTCATCCGCGCTTTGGCCGCAATTCCCGTCTACTTCCCGTTCGCAGTTCCACGAGTCCTGTGGCGAGGGTGCGGCATCGGCTCATCACGACGGCATGAGCAGGTCGGGATCAACTTCGAATAGCAGGGGTGCAGAATGGACAACAGGCAGCATGATGATTGGAATCCGCGGGATGAATCAGTCCTGGAGGATCAACATCGGGCGTACGACGAGATGCGGGAACACTGCCCGGTGGCGTACAGTGAGTTCCTGGGCTGGTCGCTCTTCCGCCATGAGGACATCACAAATGTTCTGGCCGATACGGAGACGTACAGCAATGTATCGCGGTTCCCGGCCATCCCGAATGGAATGGATCCGCCGATTCACGGCCGCTACCGCGAAGCGCTCGCCGCCAACTTCGATCGCGGGCAGATGGCGAGGATCGAACCATGCGCCCGCGAGATCGCCGCGGACCTTCTTGTAACGATGCCCACGGGTGGAGATCTGGAGTTCATCGGCGCCTTCGCCATCCCTTTTGCGTTGAAGACGCTGTGCGGGTTCCTCGGCTGGCCCGAGCGGCAGTGGGAATGCCTGGGCGGATGGGTGCATGGCAACCAGCAAGCAGCCTTCAGCAGGGACCATGCGGCCGGCGAGTCCCTGGCCAGACTCTTCTCAAAGCATGTCAAGGCCAATCTGGATAGGTACCGCGCTTCACCGAATGATGTGGACGACGCCACAAACGCACTGTTGAAAACCAATGTTAACGGTGAGACGCTAAATGATGACCAAATCGTGGGCGTCCTGCGCAACTGGACGGCAGGGCATGGCACCGCCGCGGCTGGATTGGGTAACATAGTCCTGCATCTTGCTCAGGATCCCGAGCTGCAAAATCGGTTACGAAGCGACCCGTCGCTTGTCCCCGCAGCGATCGAGGAGATCTTGCGGGCGGATGGTCCGCTTGTCGCCAACCGGCGTACCGCAACGCGGGAGGTCGAGATTCAAGATCGGACCCTTTTAAAGGGAGAGACTCTAACGCTGATGTGGATCGCCGCTAATCGCGATCCGCGTGTCTTCGAGGATCCAACTGCCGTCAAGATCGAGCGGAACACGAGCGCTAGCCTGGTATGGGGCCAGGGCATACATCGTTGCCAGGCAGTTTCCCTGGCAAGGCTCGAAACGCGCGTGGCGATCGAGGAACTGCTCTCGCGGACGAAGTGCTTCGAGCTGGGCAGCGCCGCCCCACGCCGTGCCGTCTATCCCGGTAACGGTCTTGTCGTGCTCCCCTTGCGAGTCAGCTAACCTGGATTATTCATGAATCGCCGTGATGATCACGCAGCATCTGAAAATTGGAGGAATCTGAAGTGTCGCTGTCACTGAAAAAGCTTTTCACTCTCGAACTGGACCTGGTGATCGGTATTATTGCCGCCGCCGCCGCGCTGCTGATGCATCGGCTGCATATGGTAGATGATGATGTCATGATCTCGCTGACGGTGATCCTGATCGCCATCCTGTTTATCCGCGATCTGCGGCGCGATCAGACCCATGAAAAGATGCAAGCCGTCATTGAAGCGAACCGGGACGCCCTGCAACGTATTCAGACCAACCTTGTTCCTCCCGATATCATTCTTGTTGGCCCGTCCCAACTCCGCGAAGCCAGTAAACAGTTTTCCGCCCGGGCGCGGGGGGACATGACATGGTTTCATGTCTGCCTTTCCATGTTCAGACCGCAACCGCTATTCGACGCACTGCTTCGCCCGGCCATCGAAAATCCGTGGGTAAACTCCATCCAGTTTGTTTTGGATAAAAGTGAAAAAAAGCTCTGGGCCACTGAAGTCATGCCCAAGGTCAATACGTGCAGAGGCGCTGGCAAGGTCAAGGTACACTGGACCACCATTAATGAACCTGTTTCGCTGATCATCTCGGATAGTGGCGCAAGCGGCGGACCGGAATGCCTGCTCAGTTTCTGGGGCGAACCCTTTATGGCGCAGTCGGTGGAGCGAAACGTACCCCGGTATGTTCTTCATGTGCAGGCGCATTCCAAACTCATTGCCCACCTGGTTGAGATGGAGCGCAACTACCGCTTTGCAAAATAAGCGGAAAGGGTATGATGGAATCCGGGTTAGACCTGCCCTTTACCCACAAATCATGCCACAGAGCCCTTGCGCATGACCACCGGATGAC
>CAYOUW010000012.1:0-11542 GCA_964407235.1 uncultured Zetaproteobacteria bacterium
GCATGAAAATACTTATCGTCAAACTGTCTGCCTTTGGCGATATCATCCACACGCTCCCCGCACTGGATGATTTGCTGGAACGCCCCGAAGTCGGCGAGGTGCATTGGCTGGTTGATTCACGTTACGCGTTTGTAACGGAAATTTTCCCGCCGCAAGTGAAAGTCCACCCGATCGGCTTAAAGGATTCGCGCCGGTGGCAACAAGCCTGGAGAACCGTTCAATCACTTGGAAAAAAACATTTTGATGCCGTCCTCGATCTTCAGGGGCTGATCAAATCGGGTATGGTTGCGCGATTCATCAGCAACCGTGCGTTTGGAATCGATGCGCACTACGTACGCGAGAAACCAAACCGGTATTTGGTGCATCCGGTTCGCTTTCACCCGGATGAAAAACATGTCGTACAGCAATCCCGCCGTATTGCCGCCGCACCCTTTTCCACGAATTGGCGACAGATCCCGGATCATCCTATTCCCTATCGGAGACCGCATGTCTCGTTGACGCCGGAAATGGAACAGGCCGCAGGGATAACCCCTGAGCAATGGCGTCTGGATTCAGCCCGGTATGTCTGGTTGCATCTGGGTGGCGGTTGGGAGACCAAACAACTGCCGCCGAAAACCTGGAAAGCCATCGCAAACGGGCTGGTCACATCGGGGATAACGCCCATTCTGGGTTGGGGGAATGATCGTGAGCACCAAATCGCCCAATGGATTGGAAACAAGGTAAAATCATCGTTTCTTCCTGAAAACCGACTGGAGATATTATCGCTTTGTAGCGTTTTATCCAGGGCAAAGGCGGTGGTCGGCGCCGATACGGGAGTGATCCATCTGGCTTCGGCATTGGACGTGCCAACGGTAAGCTTCTGGGGACCCTCCGCCTCATGGCGTTCAGGGCCATGGGGTAATACGGATCAGCATATAGAGTCCGGTCCATCCTGCGGCCCATGCTTCAAGCGCAACTGCAATCAGTTTATCTGCATGGATATGATAAGCGCGGATGATATACTGGCAGCCATTCATGATGTGTCCTCCTAGCCCTGCCCTTTACCCACGAATGCCGCCGCGCCTCTGCTGCTTCTTTGTTCTGCTGAGCCTGCTCTGGTTATTTCCTGTTTCCGGCCGGGCGCAGGACATGACCGGGCGCTGCATGCCGTTTGCAGGTGAGCGGATGCTGTTTTCCGTCGGCTGGGAGTTTATCGACGCGGGCACCGCTGATATGCGGGTCGGGAAGGATGCCGGTGGCTACCACATCATCACCACTTCAAAGAGCTACCGTATTTTCGACCTGTTCCACAAAGTTCGGGATACCATCACCTCCGAAGGCGTATGCCGAAACCGGAATATGCAAAGCACATTGTTTGATATTGTTCAGAATGAAGGCCGCTACCACGCCAGGAAACAGGTTCGTTTCTTGTGGAAAAAAGGCATCGCCACGCACACCCAAAATGGCGCAACGGATTCTTACAACGTTCCCGCGGGCCATTTAAATGCCATTGATGCCTTTTTTGCCGTACGGAAGATGAACCTGTCACCCGGCACGATTGTGCACGTGCCGCTGTTTGATTCGCGCAAGCAATACATGCTGGATGTCGCTGTATTAAAGACGGAGCGGCTGATGGCACCATGGGGAAAATCGGTGGAATGTCTGGTCATCGAACCAAGACTGAAAACCAGGGGTATCTTCTCCAGCAAGGGCAAGGTTAAGGTATGGTTGACCAATGATGCGCGACATATCCCTCTGAAAATAGTCGCAAAAATCAGGTTTGGCCATATTGTGGCACGTTTGCGGAAATATACGCATACGAACGACGCGGTAGCAACCGTAAAAACAGGGAGGTAATGTATTGCGGAAGTTCATATTGAAGCTGCGAAACTATTTTTTTCGAGATATTCTGAACAGATTGAATGATACGGAGACAGCGGTACATGTGTTGATAAATGACCCGGCATACAAACATGATGCCCGGAACGGGTTTAATGGCCTGGCTGGAAGGAAACGGATTTTTCAGGAGATCCTGAACCATGTTCAGATCGAGCGTATTATAGAAACAGGTACATATCTTGGGAATACGACCGGATATATGGCAACCATGTCGAACGTCCAGGTACTTTCATGTGAAAAAAACAGTACATTATGCGATCTTGCCAGATTTCGGCTGAAGGATATGCGGACCATCTCACTGGAGCATATGGATTCAATCGCTTTCCTGAATCGACTGGCCAGGAATCATGAGATTACGGCCGACAAATGTTTTTTCTACCTTGATGCTCATTGGGGAAAGGATGTTCCCTTACGGGAAGAGATAGCGATCATTGCTTCAAACTGGAAAGAATATGTTATTATGATTGATGATTTCAAGGTTCCGGATGATAGCGGGTACGGCTTTGGCAGTTACGGTACGCTGGAACAAATTGATATGCCATCCCTTCATCAAATGTATGGTCTATGTGCGAGCTTTCCTGCGATTCGTTCAGATCGGGAAACCCAACCGCCTACGGGTTGCGTGGTCTTAATGCAACACGATACATACGTCAGGATTGGAGAAAACATCAAAACACTTCGTTTGTATTCCGGCCATTCCCAGCCTGCATAATGACAGAGAGGCGCATTCTCTTATTTGATCTGCATAGCGAAGGCCATCACTTATTCTGGCTTGGGCTTATCATTGATGCATTCCTGGAGATTCGTTGTCATGTATCCCTGGTTGTTGATGATAAAAACCCGGCGGTAAAGCAGATGTTATCGCCGAGAATCGCCTCCTGCGCCGGGCAGATGAACGTTATTGCGTCTCCCCGCCATGGAATATTAAAGGGTGGCAAGGCGATACATGCTGCTGCTCAGTATCTGCGTGAAAGTATGGCAAATGAAGTATTTTTTCCATCGTTGGACGACATTGCATCCACCTGTTTCCGCAGGGCTGCATTCGGGATGCTTCCTCCTCACAATTTATGTGGGAAAATATCCGGAATCTATATTCGCCCAAGACCGCTGGATAAAACGCAGAGCGGGTTCGGCAATAAAATAAAATATGCCGGATTCAGGACCATGAAAAGGAAAGGCTTCTTTAAAAATATATTTCTTCTGGATGAAAACCTGCCTGCACGTATTGAGTCTTCGGAAAGTCTGTTTCATTTCCTTCCTGATCCGTGGAGAAAAACGGATACTCCTATGAAGAAACAATTAACCAACGAGATAAAGCCCGGGCGGGATAAATGTATCTTTCTGTTTTACGGTACCGATTCGCGCAGGAAAGGTCTGGGCTTAATGTTGGATTCCCTCGATAGTATGGAAGAAAAGGAATGTTTCTTCCTTTTGTTTGCGGGAAAGATCACTTCACATGGGCGCCATATGGCCAAACTTGAAAACCTTGAACAGCATGGGCTGGCAAAGGTTTTCAATTATTATATATCTGAAACTGAGCAGGACCTGTTATTTAGCATGGCTGATTTTGTTGTTTTGCCCTATATTGACCATTATGGCTCTTCCGGGATCCTTGCGCATGCAGCGGCTTATGGTAAGCCTGTGATAGCCAGTGATTTCCATTTACTGGGTGAACGTGTTAAAGAATATGGACTGGGCCTGACATTCAGAAATAATGATGCGGAGTCTTTGAAGCATGCCCTTGCTCAGGCTGCGCTCATGAACAGGAATGATCTTTTAACAATAAAACATAATCTGGACAAGTTTGCGCGTACATGTACCACGGATGCTTTTAAGTCCGCAATAAAAGACGTTTACCCACGTGGCGTTGAGACGAGTGCGGCCTAAAACAATATGACATCCCACAAAATATCAGTTTACATTCCTGTGCTAAACGAGGAAGTCAGAATCAGGGAGGCGTTGGAAAGCGTGGCATGGGTAGACGAAATATTACTTGTAGATACGGGAAGTACGGACAAGACGGAGGAGATTGCGAGAGAATACACCAACCATATTACGCATATCGTGTTTAATGGTTTCGGTGATTTGCGTAATCAATCTGTTATGTTGTGTACGCATCCGTGGATATTCAGCCTGGATGCGGATGAACGTTGTACGCCACCACTCAAGGAGGAGATTTGCCGTATTGTGCATGCTTCCCATGCAAAAGACGCTTATTTTATTCCTCGTCGCAATTACTTTATGGGCCGTTGGATCAAACATGGCGGCTGGTATCCGGATTATTGTCAGCCCAAGCTTTTTCGTAAAGGCGCACTCACCTATCACCATGATATGGTTCATGAAGGGTTTGATATTCATGGAAGGACGGGATATCTTAAAAATGATGTGTTGCATTATTCCTTCCCGGATTTGTCTCAGCTCGTTATCAAAATGGACCGATATTCAACACTCGGAATGAAGAAGATGGCCGATCATGGAAAACAGGTGGGCATGATTTCGGGGCTGCTGCATGCAATGGCTGCTTTTTTTCGTATTTATATACTCAAACTTGGGTTTCTTGATGGTTGGCCCGGTTTCGTCATTGCATTAAACAGTTCAGAAGGAACCTTTTATCGTTATGCCAAACTGGTCGAATATCACCGTGAACAGAACCGTTGCTAACGACTGCGGACAAACTGTTAACGGCATGTAGAATGCAAGTGTTTTTGGAGGTGGTTTGATTTCTGGCGGGTATAACAATATTGAGGCCTGGTTCACCAGCCATCGCATTGCGGCGACAGTACCCATCGCGGTGCTGCTTATCGTACTGGCGGATCCCACGCCTGTCCTGCTGGTCATTGGCGGGGCGCTGGTTGTGCTCGGTGAAGCGGGACGTATGTGGTCGAGCGGACATATCGACAAGAATCGCGAACTGGCGACTGCCGGACCCTATGCGCATACGCGCAACCCGCTGTATGTAGCGAACCTTCTGCTGCTGGCCGGCTTCTGCATCATGGCGGGTCACCTATGGGTCACGGCGCTCGCCTTGCTTGCCTTCGTGATGATCTACCGACCGGTCATTGGTGAAGAAGCGCAACATATGGATGAACTGTTTGGCGAAAACTATCGGCGCTGGTCAGCCGACGTCCCCCTGTTTTTCCCCCGTCTTACGCCAGCCACCCATACTGTCGGAACTTTCTCCTGGCCCCTGGTGGTCAAACACCGCGAGCATAAAAATGCCGTCGTATTCCTGACCGGCATCGCCATTTTCTACGCCATTTACTACTGGAGACACTGACATCCGCGCGCTCATTGTCGTCTGTCGTTATCTGGGTGATGTGCTGCTGGCCACGCCGTTGGCCCATTCACTTGTTCAGGCAGGCTATACCGTAGACTGGCTCGTTTCATCCGGCACGCAAGACATGCTGGAAGCGCAATCCTGTGCGCATGCCGTTTACGCGGTGGATGCCACGATGTCATGGCGCGCGCAACTGGCTTTGGGCATGCGTCTACGACGCAAATACGATGCCGCATTCGTGTTAACGGCATCCGATCGCCCCATGGCTCTGGCACTTGCCGCATCCCGTAACGTGTATGCGCTGATACCGGCCAAAAGAAGGCAGCATGCATGGAAACGCTATCTTTCCAGGCAGTGGATTCCTTATGAAGACAAGCAGCACATGGTTTGGAGCGCCACCAGCCTCGCTCAACAGGCCGCTCTTCCGGCATGCGCTCATGTTGGCATTGAATGGACGAATGACGATGCGCGGCGGGTTCGGAAGCAATTGCCGTGGAAAGAAGGAAATGCCTATGTGCATCTGCACCCTTTCGCACGCTGGACATACAAATGGTGGAATCGGGAAGGCTGGCGTGATCTGATAAGGTTGATATCGGATGCAGGGCTTCGAATGGCCATCACGGGTTCGCCCGCGGAAAAAGAACAGGCGTGTGATCTGGCCAAAGGCTATGACAAAAACGAAGTGTGCGTGCTTGCCGGAGTACTGAACTGGCGGCAACTGGCCTGTCTTTCCCGTCATGCAGCCGCCTATGTGGGCCTCGATACTGCCAATACCCATCTGGCCGCCAGCACCGGCACGCCAGTCATTGCCCTGTTTGGTCCCACCGACCCACGCATCTGGGGACCATGGCCCAATGGTTTTGACGGGAAAACGCCGTGGCAGGCCCGTTCGGAAAACGGCATCCAACGATCTGGAAATATTTCACTAATCCAGGGGGCACAGCACTGCGTTCCCTGCCAGCTCGAAGGCTGTGATCGCCACGCGCAAAGCGATAGCGACTGCCTGCAAAGCATGCAAGCGCAATGGGTGTGGAAAGAGGTTCAAGGCAGGTTAGGAGAATACATCGAGTGATACGGTCGCCATTTCAGATCTTCGGCAATTTAAGGCATCTGGATTTCCGGATATTTTGTATTGCCGCCGCCGTCTTTCCTTTTTCGGTAGCGGCGACCAATATTGCTTTGGTTACCGCACTTGCGCTTTGTGCGTTCAATGGAAAATACTTTTCCGGTGCAAAAAACATATGGGAGCGACAACGCGCTTTGAGTTTGGCATGGATTGCTTATCTTGCGCTCTTGCCACTGGGATTGATTTGGAGCGTTGACCGTCTTTGGGGTATGCATGTCATCTCACGCCAATGGTATTGGCTATGCGTACCGGCTATTTCGGCAACACTTGAGACGCACCGCAGGAGAGAAATATTCCTGCTCATTCTCAGTATCGGACTTTCTTGCCATCTGTTATTTTGTCTTGCCCAGATGTTTCACTGGGTTCATTTCACGGCTGACGGTTCCAGCGCCACGGATCCGACGGGTCATATCGGACATATTGGTTTTGGCTTCGTCTATGGCATCTGGGCCGCATGGCTTTTACACCGGGGTTTATTATATCATACATGGAAGCGGTGGGGCGCATGGCTGCTAGCGGCGTGGGCGACACTCATGATTTTGTTGACGGCGGGAAGAAGTGGTTATCTTATTGTGGCCGTTTTGCTCGGGGTCGTTGTCTGGAAGGCGCTACGCTTGCAACCATGGGTTAAAACAGTCATTACGCTGTTTGCTTCGATAATGATTGTTGCCATATTAGCCTTGGGTCCGGGTCAACAGCGAATCGTGTGGACCTGGCACAGCTTTCAGGCTATACAACGGGGGGATTTTTCCGATGCGGAAGCGCGGTGGTCGCTTTGGTATTCCGCAGTGCTTGCCTGGCAGTCGCATATTCCCATGGGCGTTGGCACGGGGGGATATCCGGTCACCGCCACCAAAATTAAACATTTACATCCTGATTTAAAGTATGGACCAAACGTTGCGCCCGCCCATCCGCATAGCATGTATCTGCTGGTTTTCAGTCGTTGGGGACCTCTTGGACTTGCTTGTCTTATGTGGCTATTCCTTGTCTGGATCAGAACAGGCTGGAAAGAAAACTGGCGACAAAGCGATACATCCGGTCTATTGGCCCTCCCCGCCATCGCAATGGCCCTATACGGCATATCCGGGCCCGGATTGGAAGAACACTTTTCCGGCATTTTTTCAACCCTGCTTCTGGGGGCCGGACTTGCCGTTACCCCCGGGATCCGACATTGAATGCGGATGCAGGGGGCAATGACCTGCTTGACTCGCTCCCCTTTGCGAAACGCCTTCTGGCATCCTGATGAAGTCAATCTTCAACTCCGCCCCTTCAGCCACGGCACGGGCACGGGCATCTTCCCGCAGCGGATCCGCCCACTTTGTATAATCAAAGATACGAAGCCCTCTGTAGCGTGGAAAACTTGCCATGGCGGATGTATGGCATAGCTCCAATCTGCCAATATGATGTCTGTGTGAGTATAAATGTTTCCCTGCTTTATGTAACGAAAAATCAGGATATTTTAGGCCGTTTCCCTGCCGCGCAGTAGATTTCTCATAAGTCCGACAAGTTCCTAGATCACCCGTTCGTTACCACCATCCACGGAAACCTGCGCTCCGGTGGTACAGGTGAATAATGGGCCGGCCATGGCCGAGGCCAGCTCGGCGACATGCCGCGATGTCACCTCCACGCCAAGCAGGTTGTCGGTCCTGTATTCCTCGACGCTCAGACCGTACTGCCCGGCACGGCTGGCAAGCACCTCATCCGTCCATATCGCGGTATCGAACACGGCATTCGGATGCAGTATGTTGACCCGGATTCCCTGCCGAGCCATCTCCAGCGCCGCCACCCTCCCAAGCTGGGTCAGCCCCGCCTTGGCCACGGAATAGGCCGCTGCGCCCGGCCCCGGAGCAGGCACGTTTTTGGAGGCGATAATCACCACGGCGGCTTCGATACCAAGTGCCAGGTACGGTGCGCAATACGTCAGCAATCGCTGATGACTGGTGAGATTGACGGCCATGCTTTTGTCCCATGTTGGCGTATCCATTCCATCAATGGAACGACTGGGCGGAAAGATGCCTGCATTGGAAATCACGATATCCAGCCCGCCAAAACGCCGCACCGTCTCATTCACGGCGGCTTTTAATGCCGCATCATCGGTCACGTCGCAAACAAGTCCCAGCACCGCAGGCTGCGGAAACATATCCGTAACCGCCGGATTCATGTCCAGCGCCACCACGGCCGCACCCTGCCCGCACAGCGTTTCCACGCATGCCTTCCCGATGCCGCTGGCCGCACCCGTAACCAGCGCCACTCTGCCCTGCCTGGGCGGCGCATCGCCAACTCTCTTTAATTTGGCCTGTTCCAGTTCCCAGTATTCAATATCGAACAAATCCTTTTGGGAAACCGGCGTCCAGCCGCCCATTACCCCGGCGCGCAACGCGGCAGGCCGGGTGTGCGCCGCGATATCGGCGACAATCCCGGCCTCCTTCACGCTACGCCCGAAACTGACGCAGCCATGCCCCGGCCACACAGCCCAGCGCGGCGCGGCATCCAGGCAAGTCAGCGTTCCCGGACCGGATTGATCATCCGCATAACGATTAAAATAATCCCGATAGCTCCCGGCAAAGCGATCCACCGATGCCTCGACATCATCACCAACCATTATCGGCGCGGGCTTCGTGCGGATCACGTGGTCAGGCGTCAGCGTACCAGCCTGAACGGCCTTAACCGCGACCGAATCCAGCGAAAAGGATACTGCGTCGTTACCCGCATCCAGCCGGGCTACCATGGGGTCTCCCTTCACCTTACAGACAGCCCGGCGTAACCGCGCCAGTCCGGTCAGGTCTTCTCTGGCAGTGGCGGACGCCGATTGAATCCGGGCGTGCGTTTCAAGATAATCCTCTGCTCTGGAAACCAGCCGGATCATGCGTTCATAGCTCTCCCGCGCATCATCGGCAAAGGTAAACACCCCGTGATGCAACAGCACCATGCCTTCAAGCTGGCTCCAGTCCACGTTCCGCGTCAGTTCACGAATCGTTTTCGCCAAAATAAAACCGGGCATCACATAGGGAATCACCAGCACCCTGTCACCATACAAATCCCGGATACGTGACTCGCCTTCCGGCGTGTTGGTGATGGTGACGACCGCATCGGCATGCGTGTGATCCACATATTTAAAGGGAATCAGGGCATGCGGAATGGCTTCGACCGAGGGGTTGGGCGCGGACGGATCGAGCATCGCCATGCGTTGCGCCCTGACCATGTCAGTATCGCTTAACGCCTCCAATTCCCCCATGCGCCGCACGGCGTCCATGCGTACCGGCGCAAAACCTGCGGCTTCAATCGTCGCCAGATCCCAGCCGCTCCCTTTCACGTACAGGACCTCGATTTCATCGCCAAACACGTCCGTTGCCACCGCCTTCACCGAGGTATTGCCGCCCCCATGCAGAACCAGTGATGGCTCGCGCCCCAGCAAACGCGAGGCGTACACACGCAATTGCAGCGGATCATCCGAAAATTCCGCCGCTTCATCGCTATTCCACAGGCTCTTCATGCATCACCCTTGAAATCGGGCAATAAACTATCCACAAAATCCTGCGCATCAAAGAGAACCATATCCCCCAGTTCCTCTCCCACGCCCACATAACGAATCGGCAATCCAAATTTTCGCGACAATTGCAGCACAATGCCTCCCTTCGCCGTTCCATCAAGTTTGGTGACAATCAGCCCGCTTGTGCCCGCAACCTCACGAAATTTCTCAACCTGCACCACGGCGTTCTGGCCCGTACCTCCATCCACCACCTGCCATATTTCATGCGGCGCACTATTAAGCGCCTTGCCAATGACACGACGTACCTTGCCCAGCTCATCCATCAGCCCCTTGTCCGTCTGCACGCGCCCGGCGGTATCAATAATCACCACATCGTAACCTCGGGCAACACCACGCCGTACCGTATCGAAAGCCACCGCCGCCGGGTCCGCTCCGTCACCCTGACGAACCAGATCGGCCCCGGCGCGCTCCACCCACACGGCCAGTTGATCCATCGCGGCGGCACGGAATGTATCGCAAGCCCCTACCAGCACTTTTTTACCCTCGGAACGGAATCCGGTTGCCAGTTTGCCGATGGTCGTGGTCTTCCCCGTACCATTGACGCCAACAACCAGCAGCACAAACGGGCCGTCAGCGGGATATGCAACAGGCTTTCGCGCCGGAAATATTTCAAGCATGGCCACACGCAATGCACCGAGCGGGTCTCGGGCTTTTCTGGCGCGCGCAATCAGGGAGGCGGTGGTTTCCGCACCACAATCCGCCATAATCAGACCGTCCTCAATATCCATCCATTCATCCCCGGACAGTTTTTTTGTTCCCTTCCCAGGCAGCATTTGCGTGAGTTCCCCGCGGCTGCGCGACAGGCCCTTTTTCAGACGGTTCAAGAATGTACTCAATCCATTGCTCCCTAGCCTGCATTATGCACAAATACTTCCGCACCCCTGGCTTGTTCCTTTGCCCGCACCGAATCAATCATCACGGCGATTCATGAATAATGCAGGCTAGAGAAAATGCACGCGGATGCTGGAGAGATGCAAGGGCGAGGTCAAATGCCCCTTTGTGAAATTTTACAAGAGACTCACAAGGCGTTCGTCCGCTGAATACATGGGCGACCGAGGCATGGGGGGAAATGCGTCCCCTCTTTTGCTTGCAGAAAAGCATGCTATCCTCCGACAACTGGCGCGGCTTTCGGAGGTTCGGATCATGCAAATTAACAACAACGTTCGTTTTATCATATTTCTGGCGGCTCTGGTTATTGCCGCACCCCTGGCCCATGCCGTTCAATATGTATGGCATGACGGCAAGGGCATGGCGCATTCTCTCAAAGAGTTTGCCGGCAAGCCTGTCATTCTGCATTTCTGGGCATCGTGGTGCGGACCATGCCGGAAGGAATTGCCGAAGCTGGCGGTATGGCGGGCCCAACACCCAAAAGTGCCCTTCATCGCCATTTCACTGGATCAGAACATAGCCGATGCCAGAAACTATCTGAATCAACAACGGCTACCTTTTCCGCCTGCCCTGGGAAATATCAATGGCGCCATGCGACTGGGCGTACGCGGGCTGCCTGCAACCATCGTGATCGGCAGCGATGGAAAAATCAGGCAGCGCCTCCTCGGCATTCAATCATGGGGAAATAACAATTTCAGCCATAAAATCCTGAGGGACGTCAAACCATGATGAAGTCGTAAAAAGTCCGCCCATGGCCTTTTTATTTCACTTGCTCTCCTCCTGTATATTCCCATCATAGGCCGCTCATGAACCATTCATGAAC
>CAYOUW010000012.1:11642-28509 GCA_964407235.1 uncultured Zetaproteobacteria bacterium
TCATGAACCATTCATGAACATAAGGAGATTGAAATGAAGCGCACGCTTTCCCTGTTGACCTTAGCTATACTTGCTTTTTCAACGGGCTGTCAGGCTGATTCACATCAGGGCCGAACCGGGGTGGAAAAGACCATCCGGGCCAATGTTTCCCGACTATCCCCCAATTTCAAGGTGGGCGCCATCAGACCCCTGGATATTATTCCCGGCCTGTATGAAATACGTTCCGGCAATAATATTTTCTACACCGATGCATCCGGGAATTATCTGATTTCAGGGCACATCTTCGACACAAAGGACCGCAAGGATTTAACAGCTTCGCGCCTGGAGGAGATCAATCGCGTGAACTGGGATCAGCTACCTCTGAAAGATGCCATCGTTTCCGGCGACCCGAACGGGACGCCCGTAGCCATTTTTACCGACCCGGAATGCCCGTACTGCCGCCGACTGGAGCGTGAATTACCCAGGGTCAAAGGCGTGAAAGTGTATACCTTCCTGTTCCCGCTCGTGAAAATCCATCCCCGCGCCCGCGCCGAGGCCGAGGCTATCTGGTGTTCAAAAGACCGGCACAAAACTCTTCAGAATATCATGGTGAACGGAACGCCGCTGGATCAAATAAAATCACGCACCTGCAAGACGCCCATCGACCGCAATCTGAAACTCGCTGCCAGCCTGGGCATTACCGGAACGCCCACCCTGATCGCCCATGACGGCCGAAAACATGCCGGAGGCATGAGTGCGGATCAGTTAATGAAGTGGGCTAAGCAATGATGAATCGTCCAGGTTAGGGGCTTGCAGCGCAAACTGTTGATTTTTACAACTTCATCAAAAATAGACAACAGATCTTCGCAAACAACGATCCACGGGAGACTCCATGCGCGAAAACAGACAACCGGATGAACTCAGGCCGGTACATATCGACACCGAATTCAACTTGTATGCGGAGGGATCGGCACTCATCAGTTTCGGTCATACGCGCGTGCTTTGCACGGCATCGGTCGAAGAAAAGACGCCGCCTTTTTTGCGTAACAGGGGCAGGGGCTGGGTGACAGGCGAATACGGCATGCTGCCGCGCGCTACGCATACCCGTGGAGACCGCGAAGCCGCACGCGGCAAACAGGGTGGACGCACCGTTGAAATCCAGCGTCTGATCGGTCGATCCCTGCGCGCCGTAGTCAATCTGGAAAAACTGGGCGAACGCCAGATTCGGCTGGATTGTGACGTCTTGCAGGCAGACGGAGGCACGCGCACCGCCTCGATCACCGGAGCATGGGTCGCGCTCAGAATTGCCGTAAACCGATTGATCGAAGATGGCGTACTTGAAGAAGATCCCGTACTGGGTCAGGTGGCCGCCGTCAGTTGCGGTTTTGTGGACGGTAAAGCCTTGCTTGATCTTGAATACAGCGAAGATTCGCGTGCGCGGATGGATGCAAATTTTGTTATGGACTCAAATGGCGGCATCATCGAGGTGCAGGCTACGGCCGAAGAAAGGCCTGTGTCATGGGAACAGGTTGTCGTACTAAAAGAACTGGCGCGGACAGGCGTAAGTCAACTGGCAGCACTTCAACTTGAAGCGGTGATGCAGCCTTGAAGTTGGCGGCTGCCGGTATTTCTCCACGCAAATCCGCACCCGCATCATTTCATCCGACATGCCGGAGATGCCCGCGGCTGGCTGAATTTCTCGATCATGTCCGCGCACAACATTCCGATTATCATTGCGCCCCCGTGCCATCATTTGGCGATGACAACCCGCAACTGCTAATTGTCGGCCTTGCACCGGGCATGCATGGCGCTAACCGCACGGGCCGTCCGTTTACGGGCGATTTTGCCGGTATCCTGCTATATCAAACACTGTTCGATCTGGGATTAAGCAATCAACCAACCTCCATCTCGGCAAACGATTCGCTTCAATTGAACGGGATTCGTATCACCAATGCCGTCAAGTGCCTGCCCCCGCAAAACAAACCGAAAATATCGGAAATCAGGACATGCAACACATTCCTGCAAACAGAGATTGTGGCACTGCCATCCCCGTGCAGTCTGCTGGCATTGGGAAAAATCGCCCATGATGCCGTGATCCGGGCTTATGGACTGACGTTAAGCGCGTTGAAATTCGCCCACGGCGCCGAACACCGCCTGCCCGATGGACGGAGGTTGTTCGACAGCTATCACTGCTCGCGCTACAACACCCAGACAAAGCGGCTGGACCGGGATATGTTCATGGATGTTCTCAGCCGTGCGCGGATCAGTCATGACGGCGATTCATGACCAATGCGACTTCGCAAAAAGTCATCAGCGCTCCCGCGGAGAGGCTTCGCGCCTGCTTCCCTTCATCATCTTCACAAAGCGATCAAACAGATAATCGGCATCATGCGGACCGGGACTGGCCTCGGGATGATATTGCACGGAAAACACCGGCCTGTCCCTGACACGCAGACCCTCGACAGTGCCATCGAATAAGGAGCGATGCGTGATCTCAACCTTACCGGGCACATTATCCTCCCGTACGGCAAAGCCATGATTCTGGCTGGTAATTTCAATCTTTCCGGTGGTTTCATCACGCACCGGATGGTTGCCGCCGCGGTGTCCGAACTTCAATTTGAACGTGGTCAAACCCAGCGCCTGACTCAATAACTGATGCCCCATACAGATACCAAAGATGGGCATATCAGTTGCGAGCAACCCGTGGATCATCTCCACTGCATAAGCAACCGCCGCCGGGTCGCCCGGCCCATTGGAGAGAAAAATACCGTCAGGATTCATCGCCAGCGCCTCGGCGGCAGACGTGTCGGCGGGCACGATACTGACACGCAGACCGCGATCCACCAGCTTGCGGAAGATATTGCGTTTGCAGCCGAAATCGAAGGCGACGACATGCTTTTTCAGCTCCGGAGTTTCGAAAGCGGCTTCATCCAGATGATAGCTGCCGACATCCCAACTTTCCACCCGGCGGCGGCTGACTTGCCCGACCAGATCACGGCCCTCCAGCCCCTCCCATGAACGCGCCATGGACAACGCATCGGCCTCGCCCATGCCATCGGAAGCAATCACACCGTTCTGCGCTCCGTGATCGCGCAGATGGCGCGTCAGCGCACGGGTATCAATACCCGAAATACCGACCACGGAACGACTGATCAGCCATGTCTCAAAATCGCCTTCGGCGCGATAATTCGAGGTGATGCGCGCAGGCGCACGTACAATCAGGCCACGCACAGCCACTTGGGGAGACTCCATGTCGGCGTCGTTAACGCCAACGTTACCGATATGCGGACAGGTAAAGGTAACGATTTGATCCGTATAGGAAGGGTCGGTAAGAATTTCCTGATACCCTGTCATGGAGGTATTGAAGCAAATTTCACCAACGGTATGACCGAAAGCGCCCAAGGCCTGACCACGAAACGTGCGCCCGTCGGCCAGTGCCAGCAATGCTTCCCTTCTGTTCATGAATAATAACCCCGATTCATCTGTTCGTCGAATCCTACGAAAGACAGTCAAATCTGTCGAGAGAGGCTACGACCCGCTCTCCAGCAGTTCGCGCAGGGTACGGCTGATCTCGGGAGCAGGCACCGGTTTGGTAATAACGCGGCAATATTTCAGATTCTTTATCTCCCCAAGCACCTGCTCCTCGCCATAACCGGTCTGAAATACAATGGGTAACCCCGGAGCGGATGCACGAATCCGAAGTGCCGCATCCACGCCGCCCATCCGCGGCATCACCACATCCAGTATGGCCAGGCGAATCTCATCCTGATGTTCTTCGAATATTCTGACAGCTTCTTCCCCGTCGGCCGCTATCAGTACGCGGAAACCCATGAACTCCAGCAGTTCCCGGGAAATCTCACAAACCAGTTTCTCATCGTCAGCCAGCAAAATCGTTTCGCCATGCCCTTCTACCAACGCCTGATCTTCTTCAAGCCTGGAGTGGGCGCCAATCTGTTCAATCAGGGGGAGAAATATACGAAATTCGCTCCCCTCTTCCTCCTTGCTCTTCACCTCGATCACGCCGTCATGAGACTGCACTGCGCCATACACCATAGCCAGTCCCAGTCCCGTTCCTTCGCCGACATCCTTGGTGGTAAAAAATGGATCGAACAATTTATTGAGATCTTCCCCCGGAATGCCGCAGCCATTATCCTCGACCGTCAACCGGGCATAGGGTTTTCGCGGAAGGTCCGGGTACCGTTTCCATAAAGTTTCATTCGCTTCCAGTATATTCAGCGAAAGATGAATCGCCGGGCGAGCTTGTCCGGCAACAGCATGTCTCGCATTGGTGACGAGATTCAGCAATGCCTGCTGCAGCAGGGTAGCGTCACCCTTCACCGTACATTCGGTTTCGGGCACATCCAGCGTGAAACCGATATTCTCGGGAACGCTGCTACGCGCCAGCTTGAATGCCTCTTTCAGGAAGGAGGTCAAGGCCACAGGTTGCATATCCGTCATACCCTTGCGCGCAAAGGTCAATAACTGTGAAATCATTTCCGCGGCACGAAACCCTGTTTTTTCGACCCGCCTCAGTTTCTCCTGCGCTTCGGGATGATCCGTAAGCGTATCACGGACGAGATACACCGTCCCAAGCATGCCTGCCAGCATATTGTTGAAATCATGTGCGATACCACCCGTCAGAGTCCCGATGGCTTCCATTTTCTGGGCTTGAACGAACTGCTCTTCCAACGCATCTTTCGCCCGTCTATTCCTTAATACTTCAATACCAAAAGCCAGATCACCGGCCAGCTCTTCCAGAAGCTTCATCTCATCGGCATAAAACGCATCCGATTCTGAAGCATAAATATTCAATACACCCGTCACCTTTCCATTAACCGTCAGAGGGAACGCAATGCTGGAGGCATAACCCTGCCTGATAGCCTGATCACGCCATGGCAAAAATGCCGAATCGTAAAGAATATCCTGGCAAACAACATAATGCCCTTCGCGAATTGCCCGCCCCGAGGGCCCCCGGCCAAACGGGTTGTCCGCCCATGAGATATGAATCGATTCAAAATAACCCTCTTCAAAACCCGCCTGAGCAAGAGGAATGACACGGCGCTCATCATCATGCTTCGCCTCGCCCACCCAGGCCATTTTATATCCACCTTCATCCACGATGAGCGTGCAAATTGTTTCGAGCAACTGCTGCTCGTCCGAGACGCGAACCAGCGCCTGGTTGCAATCGCTGAGCATGCGCAAGGTACGGTTTGCTCTGCGTAATTGCTCTTTTGCCCACTTACACCCGGTGATATCAATGACGGTCCCAATGGATGCATTTTGCCCATCGTACTCCGCCAGCCCCGATGCCAGATATCCCCAGCGAGTTTGTCCGTCTTTTCTCTTCAGCTTGATTTCATAATAGCTTGGCGTAGCTTTCCCTTGCTTCCGATCCTGCCAGCGTTGTCGCACCTCTTCAGCCAGCTCAGGCACGATCAAATCAGAAATTTCCAAATGCTTCAGTTCATCCAGCGTATACCCCCAGAGTTCCTCGAATGCAGGGTTGGCATAAATTATTTGATCCCGGAATACAAAGATCCCGACCGAACTCGCTTCGGCGAGCGTACGGAAACGGAGCTCGCTGTCCTTGAGACGTTCCGCCATGGCGTGAGCCTGCGATTCGCTCTCCTGCAATGCCCGTTCGGCAGCTTGCCGCGCCGTAACATCACGGAAAACGCCAAGGATCATAACCTTTCCGTCAATGGTGATGAGACCAGCGCTGATTTCGACCGGAATATTCCGACCGTCCCGATGTTTGACTTGCATCACTTCAGGAAAAATACCGCCGCCCATCCGGATATGACTTTGGAAGGCTTCCCTGTATTTTCCCGCTTCCCCTTCGGGATGAAGTGCGCTCTGGTGCATACCGACCAGTTCTTCTCTCGGCAACCCCGTCAGCACTTCTGCCTGATGGTTCACATCAAGAATGAATCCGGTTTCTACATCCGCCAGAAAAATGGCATCGTTAACATTTTCAACCAGCGCCCGATACTTCTGCTCGCTGGATTTCAAGGAATCTTCGGCCTGTTTTCGTTCACTGATATCATTCATGGAAACCAGTACGCGGCGCCAGGTATCCTCATATCCCGGCATGATCGAAATACGTATCAGGATATGAACCGGTGCCCCGGTTAGCGTTTTCGTTACGGCCTCATTGGCGACGCTGCCTCTGCCCTCGGCCAGAGCAATCAGTTCTTCCCTGAATACCTCGTAGGACTCTTCAGTAAAGGTTTTGTCTATCCCCGCAAGAATCTGTTCCTCACTATCTGCTTGATACAGATCCAGCGTGGCCTTGTTGACTTGAACGACCTTGACCATCTTCGCACATGCGCCGACTGCTTCCGGATGGTTTTCAAAATACGCCCTCAGCTTATCCACCCCGGAAATGCGTAAGCGATCAATGAATTTCTTTATATCCGATAAATCCTCGACCCATAAAGAAACAGGAGCCTCGTCAAATATACGTCGAAACTCATCATTCGCGGATGGGCGCTCATTCATTCGAAATAATCCTCAATCACACATGATGACTTCATAAGAAGTCATCACACCCAAGGCAATTGACGCTATGCATGCGGATGGAGCATTGATGAGGGATCAAGCAACGCATTCAACTCATCCTCCGGCAGAATATCCATGTCCAGACAGATCTGGCGCACCGTTTTACCCTCGACGATTGCCTGTTTGGCAATTGCCGCCGCCTTATTATAGCCGATTTTCGGGGTCAGTGATGTTGCCATGCTCATGCTCCATTCGATCTGTTCCGCGCATTTCTCGCGATTGGCCGTAAGCCCGGCGATGCATTTGTCGGCAAACAGGCGGATCGATGCCGCCAGCAGTCGCTCCGATTCAAGCAGGTTGTGCGCCATCATCGGCAGCATCACATTCAGTTCGAGCAGACCGGAGGCGCCGCCAAAGGCAATCGCCGCATCGTTACCGATAACCTGTACCGCAACCTGCGCCAGCGATTCGGCCATCACCGGATTGACCTTGCCCGGCATGATTGAGGAGCCCGGCTGTACCGCAGGGACGGTAATCTCACCCAATCCGCAACGCGGCCCCATGTTCAACAGGCGCACATCGTTGGCAATCTTCAGCAGCGAAACAGCGACCGTTTTCAGCGCACCGGATAGCTCTACCGCGGCATCCCGCGCCGCCTGCGCCTCAAAATGATTGCCTGCCTCGGTAAACTCAATGCCGTAGGAAGCGGACAGTTCCGCCGCCATGCGCGCCCCGAATTCAGGATGGGTATTGAGTCCGGTGCCGACCGCCGTACCGCCCTGCGCCAGTTCGGTGATGCGTGGAAGCGCCGCTTCCAGCCGCGCAATGCCGAGCGCTACCTGCCGTGCCCAGCCGGAAATCTCCTGTCCGAGAGTAATCGGTGTCGCATCCATCAGGTGGGTGCGGCCAATCTTCACCACATCATTCGTCTCCTTCGACTTTTCGACCAGGATACCGCGCAGGCGGATCAGGGCCGGGATTAGTTCGCGGACGAGCAAATCAACCGCCGCAACATGGATAGCCGTTGGAATCACATCATTGGACGACTGGCCCATGTTCACATGATCGTTCGGATGCACGACCATGTCGGTATCCAGTTGCGCGCAACGGTGGGCGATCACTTCGTTGGCGTTCATATTTGTACTTGTTCCCGATCCTGTCTGGAAGATATCCAGCGCCATGTGTTCATCCCATTGTCCCGCGGCAAGTTCACCCGCGGCTTGCGAAACCAGTCGCGCACGCTGTCCATCCAGCTTGCCCAACGCCTCGTTGACCCCGGCTGCCGCTTTCTTGATATTTCCCAGCGCCTTGATGAATTCGCGTGGAAACCGAACGCCCGAAACCGGAAAGTTTTCGACCGCACGCGCCGTCGATGCGCCATACATGGCATCAGCCGGCACCTGCATCTCACCCATCGAGTCATATTCGATACGAAAATCCCGCACCTGATTATTCTGATTCATGATTCCTCCCGCCGCATGCATAATAGCGTAATATCATCTTCCCGGGTTGTCTGGCCAAACAGTTTCAGCGTTCTAAGTAAATGTTCCGGTAAATCCATGGGCGAAGAATTCCGCCGGGTGACAAGCCAGTCGGCCAAGCGTTGATCGCCGAACATTTCGCCGCTCTCGCCTCCACCCCTTGCACTATGCGCTTCGGTCACGCCATCCGTATAAGCCAGTAGCAAGTCTCCCGGTTGCAGTTCAATCCTTTGCGGTTCAATCCCGATCTCCGGCAACATTCCCAAAGGAGGCGTGGAGGCATGCAGGCGTTCCACTCCCGATTTCGTCAGCAACATAGGCGGTACATGTCCGGCATTCAGCCAGAGAAAAGAATGGCTCTCAGGCTGTAATTTGGCCATAAACAGGGTGACAAACCGCCCGCCGGTAAGGGTCTTGCACAGCGCCTTGTTAATATAGTCCACCGCCTTGTCAAAAGGCATGTTCTCCGCTGCCAGCACATGCAACATCGCCTGTAGATTGGCCACGGTCAGCGCTGCCGGGTAACCCTTCCCCGCTACGTCGGCAATCACCAACCACATGCGTCCGTCAGGCAACGTAATAAAATCGTAATAATCACCGCCCACGGAGTAGCAACTTTGTTCGAATGCACAAAATGCATATCCGGGGATGTCAGGCGGTGCGTCCGGCAGCAAGCCTTGTTGAATCTCGGCGGCAATGGCCAGCGAATCCTTCAGTTCCTCGCGTTCCTTCAGTCCCCGTAACGCGGTATTTAAGCCATTGGCAAGTTTTCCCAGATCATCATCCGTCAACACCGGAACAAATGCATCAAAACGGCCATGCCGAAGATGTTGCAACCCTTTGGCCAGTTCGTCAGTCACCAGCTTCAGCGAATGGCTCATCAAAAATACCAGCCATATGCTGGCCGGAAAATATACGGTGAAAAGTACCAGCCCCTGCGATGCGATAAAATACTTTTCCGCCTTGACCTCCGTCCCCGCGACCAGGAAAGTAAAAATCGCCAGAAAACTGGCCGGAATCAATCCGGTTACTATAAAAATCAACCATGGCCTGCGGGATGAATCCGTCAGCGAAGACACGGGGCGCCAGTTATCAGGCGTGTTTGTCGGCGTTACGCCGGATGCATGGGCAAGGCGCAGGAGAAGGTCATAGTGAACGGTAATGGCAACTCCAAGGGCCGGTGCCAGGACCAGCGAGCCGCAATATATACTTAACACCAGAGAAAACGTCATCGGGGAGGTCAGCGACTCGTTGCCGGAAGATTCCGACAGCATCAGCAGAAGGATTACCAACCATGTGCCGAATACCGCGCCCGCTGTCAGGAATGCCTTCATGGCGCGCCATGGGAGATGAGCCATCATGGCATGATCCAGCCTGGATTGGCCGCTCCCGAAACTCTGGTGGCGCAGGATGTGGGACACAGGCCAATACACCCACGCCCCGGCCAGAATAAAAAGCAACAGAAACAGGGAAAAATTCATGCCGGAAACCCAGCGATGGAGTCCGAGAAAGCCACTGTTTCCCGTCAACCTCATCGTCATTTGCGCAATCAGAAACAGCAACGGCAAGGGCCAAAGGTTCAAAATATAACGCACGGTGGAAGCAAGCCCCGTCTTTGACTGAATCATGGACATGCTTGAAGGTTAAAGGTCTATGGACCCTGACACAAACGCTGATGACCGCGAAGGGGATCAGGGCGACCAATAAAAGAGGACGGCTGAACCCGCCCGCGGAACTTCCTGAACTGGCTCCCCGGGACGGACTCGAACCATCGACAAGGTGATTAACAGTCACCTGCTCTACCAACTGAGCTACCGGGGAATAAGAGGCGCGAACGTTACGAACCTGTTCGGGGAGTGTCAACAGCACTTGATATGGGAGGATCAATCATCCACACTTTAATTCTGGTGGCTGAAGACGGATATCCATATGCTTCCCGGCCCCGAAGGGAATAGAACACTGGACACAAAACTAAAGCATCAGGTGGCGCGCCTGCTGGAAATGGATGTAGCGGATATCGCCAGCCTGCCGGCGATCAAGCGTCATGCTACGCATCTGTTTCGTTTCCTGCATCGGGTAGGCGGGCGTTTTGTACACGACCAGTGCATCCAGCGAGCCTCCGCGCTTGCCTATGCTTCCCTGCTGGCTATCGTGCCTCTGGTCGCGCTCGGCGTCTCCATATTTACCAGCTTTCGCGCCTTTGACGTGGTGGCCGGAAAAATCCGCGACATGTTACTCAGCAACCTGTTGCCGGCCAGCCACGAAGCGGTGGAAAGCTATCTGGGAAGCATTGCCAGTAGAACGACCGCCCTTTCCGTTTTTGGCATTATCGGGCTTCTGGTTACGGCTACGGCGCTGCTGAATACTGTCGAAAAAGCCTTTAATTATATCTGGCGCGTTACGCGCGCCCGCCCGTGGCTGTCCAAATTTACGGCTTTTTGGGCAACGATCACGCTGACGCCCGTCCTGATCGGCGCCTCCATTACCATCACCTCGTATTTTACCGCGCTCCCCATCCTGCGACACGTTACGGCTCACGCAGCCACCCTGCAGAAAGCCCCTTTTCTGATTCCATGGGCGATGTCCTCACTGGCGTTGTCTACGCTGTATATGGTGCTGCCCAACACGCGCGTCCCCTTCCGCTTTGCCATCAGCGGCGGATTGATTGCGGGCGCATTATTTGAGCTGACAAAATACGGATTCGCTTTTTATATCACCAGACTGGCCCATTACGAACGCCTGTACGGGGCGCTGGGCGCTTTACCGATATTCCTGATCTGGCTTTACCTCATATGGGTGGTGGTCCTGCTCGGTTCGGAAATTGTTTTTTGCCTGCAACACCCCGAACAATCCCGCGTAAAGAACGCCACTTTTGTCCAGCCCGGTATACAGAAGTTCTTTGCTCACCTGATTCTGGTCCGCGCCGCACAAGCGCTGCAAGACGGGAAGATGCTGCGCATGGATGACTTAAGCCACGAAACAGACGTGCCGGATAATACCCTGCGGGAATGGCTGGATACACTGTGCAAAAATGGACTGCTACGCACCACCCGCGATCATGGCGCGGAAGCATGGGTGCCGGGCATGGATGCAAGCCGCCTTTATCTTAGCGAAATCCATGATGCACTGGCCGACAAGGCGATGTTCATTCCCGAAGACTGGCGTGACACGCCGCTTGGCCGCACACTGGCGAGTCTTTATTTACGTCTCGAACGGGAATGCAGGAATACGCTCGCCAGGGTCAGCCTCCGCGATTTAATCGAGTCGGAGACAAAGGATACAGGATGACACCGTGCACAAAATTAATGATTGCCGATTCTGAACACAATGCGGATATGCTTTATGCTTCCGGATTGTTCGTACCGGATGCTTTTATTGTTATCGGCTGGGATCATCAATGGCATGGATTGTTCTCACCCCTGGAGGTAGACCGCGCCCGCAAAGATGCCAGACTCACGCATATCCACCTGGACGCGCCATGGCGCGAGAAAGCGCGAAAACTGAAATGGAACGGGGGCCTGGAAGCTGCCGCCGCCGCCTTTCTACACGAACATGGCATCCGATCCGTCACCGTGCCGGGACATTTCCCCCTCATTTACGCCGAACAGATGCGTACGTGGGGGTTTAAAATCAAACCCTGCGCCGGCCCCCTGTTCCCCGAACGCGCTGTTAAATCCGAATATGAAATCGGACAATTGAGAAAAGTGGAACGGTTGACCCGGCGGGCCATGCGCATCGCGGAACAGTTCCTGGCCGCATCATCCATCGGCGATGATGGTATCCTGCGCCACCCGGAAACAGGCAAAAAAATGAAATCCAGCCATGTCCGTGGTGAAATCGAAACCTTTCTGATCGCGCGCGGCGCCATTCCATCGCATACCATTGTGGCCTGCGGACGTGAAGCCGCCGACCCGCATCAAATCGGTCAGGGATATTTAAGAGCACATCACCCCATCATTATTGACATCTTCCCCCGCCTGCTGGCTTCAGGCTACTGGGGCGACATGACCCGCACCTATGTAAAGGGAAAAGCAAGCAGCGGCGTAAGCAAACTCTACCGCACAGTACGCGAGGGACAGGATATCGGACTCGCCATGGTGCGCGACGGTGCGTCTGGAGCAAAAATTCATCAAGCCATCACCCGGCATTTTAAGTCATGCGGTTTCCCCACGGGAACAAAACGCGGACGGCAAATCGGATTCTTTCATGGCACGGGTCACGGCGTCGGACTGGATGTGCATGAATTGCCGCAAATTTCGATTCGTGATGATATATTGCACACTGGCAATGTCGTGACCGTTGAGCCGGGCCTGTATTATCCTGGACTGGGGGGGGTGCGGCTGGAGGATATGGTCGTGATAGATAAAAACGGATGCGAAAACCTGACGCGGTATCCACGACGGATGGAGATTCCCTGATGCAATGCATCTCCGGCGTCATCATCACGGCGATTCATGAATAATGCGGGTTAGGAAAAAACCCTGAACTGGCGCATAACACCATCCATGTTCTATAATCCGGCATACAGCTTGCTGGAGGAAGTATGGTCGAACAAAACCATGAGTTTTTTGATTTGTCGGGAATCCACTCGCCACGGAAGCAAGTAGAACTGCTCACGGCAAAACAATTTCACCTTCTCGAAGGCGTGTCCGCTATCAATCTGCGCATCCTCAACAGCGTTAGCCGGGCCATGCATGTATCCAGAGGCGTGGAAATGCTGCATGAAGGAGATACGCCGCACGGTCTCTACTTTGTGGAGAATGGCAAACTGTCCATTGCCAGACAAATTGGCGGGCAGCTCAGGATACTGGCATATCTGCATCCGGGCGATGTATATGGCGAATTCGGCGCGTTGCGAAGAAAATCACGATATGCATCGGTATTCACCACCGAGCCCAGCCGCATCATCCGGGTGGATTTAATCGCGGTACAACAGGTACTCGAAGCCGATTCGAACTTCAAGAGCCACCTCATGCAATTGCTTTCCTACCGCATGCTCGACAGTTTATTTTTTACCCACCCTGTATTCAAAAATCTTCCGGATGACATACGCACAGCACTGGCGAGGGAGCTGCCCACTCATTTCACCCAACGTGGGGAACGCATTTTCTCCCAGGGAGAAGCACCCAAAGGGATTTACATCATTTTATCCGGTGAAGTCGAGATACGCTATCTCAACCGAGCCAGGGTCGAGGTGCTTCTGGAAATACGAAGGGATGCCGACATGCTTGGCGAACTGGCCCGGAACCATGGTCAATCCCTGGCCTATTCCGCTGTCGCCGCCAGCGACCTGGATATGCTGAAGCTGAATAATGAAGCCATGCGTATTCTGGAAAAGCGCCACCCGGCTACATTCAAGATGCTGGGAACGTGTATTGGTAAACGGGCCGAGTACACCATCCAACGATTAAAAGACAATCCGGTTTAATCTTTCTGTTTGATCATGGCGCTTCCACCCAGACGCCATAGCACCCAAGCCCCCGGCAGAGCGGCAACCGCCAACACGATCACCCACAATGCCGCCATGACCGCTGCCGCATCCGCATTGCCGCCAAAGTATACGGCCAGCCCCACATAACCTGCTTCCCGAACACCAAATCCATTGAAGGAAATCGGAACAGCCGAGGCCAGCGCGACCAGGCAAACCATGACCCCATAGGCTGGCCAGGACATTTCCAGCCCGGCGGCATGTCCCAGAATGACATGTATTTCCACCACCAGCGCCTGAAACAGAATGGACAAGGGAAGGCTTTTCCACCAGGCGCGGTAAAAGGCAGGCTGGTCAATCGGCAGCGATTGCCAGCGTTTCATCCATCGCGGCAATCTTCGGTGCCAAAACGAATACGTCAGCATTCCGGTCCACAAAGCAAACACTGCACCCAGCCACGCAATCCACCACTCTCGTGGTAAATCAAGCCTGAACATACAAGCCGTGGCAATGATGCTGATCGCCACCACGCCATTGACCCGTTCCAGAATGACACTGGCGGCAGCGGCCCAACCCGCACCTTCCCGTCCGCGCGCCAGCAGATAGCCACGCGCCACATCGCCACCGATAATGGAGGGTAAAAACAGGCTCAGGAACATCCCCAGAAAATACAATTCGATCTTGCGTGACATTTGCACCACGAGGCCCAATCCACGTGCCAGCCAGGTCCAGCGCATGGCGGACAACACCTGCCCGGCCATCAGGAAGAAACAGGCCAGCACCACCCATAGAACATTGACGCTTCTCAAGCGTTCCAGAACCGCTTTAAGATCAATGAAGTGCGTCAACCCCGCCAGCAATAGCAGGCTTATGCCTATTTTAACTGCCAGTTTCACGAAGCCTTTCATCAATAAAGTTTCAGCGACTCTTCAGGAGACGTCCTCTTGCTTTTGTGCGCCAATTTTTCTCCGAATTGCATAATGCCTCCGTCCGGTGGATTCATAATAGGTGCGCGTCTGCATTTCCAGAATCAGGCCAACGCCAAACAGCAGCAACCCACTGATAATCAACAACGAACCCAACTGCAACATAGGCCGGCCCGCCAGTTCCGTTCCGGAGACAAGTTTGCTCATGCTCAGCCACAGATCTATGCCAACACCGGCCACAAAGCTGAGAAGTCCCGCCGACCCGAAGAGTTGCAGCGGTCGATCCGTAAACCGCTGAAAAAACAATACCAGCAAGAGATCCACCAACACGCGGGTGGTGCGCCCCAACCCGTATTTACTCTCGCCAAAGCGTCTTGGCCGGTGCGTCACCACTTCCTCACCAATACGTGCGCCATACAATGCAGCCATCGCCGGCAAAAACCGATGCTGTTCGCCATACAAATGGAGGTTCCTGGCCACTTCAGCCCGCATCAGTTTCATCGGGCAACCGTAATCATGCATGCGCACTTTGGTGGATGTGCGTATCAGGGCGTTGGCAATGCGCGATGGAAGGTTGCGTGTCAGACCGGCATCCTTGCGGTTTTTGCGCCAACCGTTAACCATATCCAGATCGTCCCGTTTCAACCTCTCAAGCAGCTTTGGAATATCCTTGGGGTCTGTTTGCAGATCCCCATCCATGTACACAACATATTCACCACGCACTGCTTCAAACCCGGCGCTCATGGCCGCTGTCTGACCAAAGTTCCGGCGTAACTGGATGCCGGTGACGCGGCTATCGCTGGCGCACGCCTTCTCGATGGCGGCAAATGTGCCGTCATCGGAACCGTCATCCACCAGAATTAACTCATGGGGAACCTCGCTCAATGCCTGAGAAATTTCCTCAACCAACAGAGGAATATTCTCCTCCTCCCGGTACACCGGTACGACAATCGAAATCAATTCCTGGGCCATGTTAACCCCTCCACAGGTCTCAAACTGATCAACAACAGCCATTCTCTGGCAACCATGCCGAAACGGCGTTTGTGAATAATCAAATAGGGAAGAATAGCGGGAGGAAATCCGGTCAGTGCCTTCTGCGGCAATACCAGCGCTTTCCCCTGCATCAGCCAAACCGCTACATCATGCATATTCGTCAACATCGGTAATCGGCCACCATGATAATACAATAATGACGGTTGGAAATAACGGTAGGTTGCAAGTGAATTTCCGCCAAACCCCGCCTGCGTGGCGGCAACGGCCATGGCGGACGATATTTTATGATGATCAAAGCGGGGAAGCACCCATCCGGCAAGGATAATGACGCAAGCGGCCATTCCCATGGCTATCACGGGCATGGCCTGACCCAAACGAAGGCGCAGGCTCATGGCGGCGGCAACCAGCACGGGTGTAAAACACAAGGCATAGATCCATTCGCCGGGCCACTGTATCTGCAATGCAATGCCTGCCCCCACGACCGCGGCAAAGGATAAGACCAGCGCCCCTCGAGTCAGCCAGTTTCCGGCCTGTCCCTCATGTTTTTGAATCCAGAAAGCCATCATCAGAGCCGCCGCCGGAAAGGCAGGCAACATGTAGTTGGGAAGGCGCGTGCTGGCCAGCGTGAAAAAGATGAAAAATACCCCTATCCAGCACAGCAGGAACAGACGAACAGGTTGCTCCCGCAGCGTGGCGCGCTTCCACGCGCCCAGACCCAGCGCCGCCACCAGTAAGCCGCTCCACGGAAACCATCCCGCCAGAAAGGTAAGGATGTAAAATCCGGGAAAGCCGCGGTGCCCCTGCAAGGCCCCGGTAAACCGGTCAATGTTATGATGCAGCAGAAACCCTTTCAGCCACTCGCCATCGGTCAGGACGCCCACCGCGATATACCATGGCAAGGCCACAGCCAGAATAACACATAAGCCGATAACGGGTCGGAACTTCCTGATGTTTTCCCGCTGTCCCATCAGCAGAAGAAATGCCAGCATCACCAGCGCCGGAAGCAGAATAGCCACGGGCCCCTTGGCCAGCACGCCGAAACCCAGCGCCACATAAGCAGCCATCAACAGACGATAATTCCTCATCCCTTCAAGGTAAAAACAGAGGAAAGCGGATAGCGCAAAACCAATGCACAGCATCAGCAACGGGTCAGGCGTGGCGGCTCGGGCAATCACCACGATATGCAGACTGCTAACCAGCAATAACGCGGCAATCAGGCCAGTGCGCGCATCGGCCATGCGCCGTCCGAAATAAAAGACCACCAGCACCAGCGAGGAAATCGCTATCGCCGACGGCAGGCGCGCCGTCCACTCATGCACGCCGAATACATGAAACAGCGGCATCATCAGCCAGTAAAGCAGGATCGGCTTATCAAAGCGCAGACCGCCATTGAATACAGGCACCCACCAGTTGCCCGCCGCGAGCATTTCACGGGCGCACACGGCATTGTTAGGCTCATCCACGTCCCACAGGGTATTTCCGCCCAGCATGAACATGAAATTTACGGCACAAAACAGTAACAGCCACGGCACTGGCCGCGCAGCCATGCGTTCAAGCAT
>CAYOUW010000013.1:0-28419 GCA_964407235.1 uncultured Zetaproteobacteria bacterium
TGCGCCGATCAAGCCGATGCGCATGACGCCGATACTGGAAGTAGATCAACCATGATAACTTCGTAACTACTCAGCACCCATGGATGGGCGTGCAAATCAGGGGCTTGCGGCGCAAGGATTCGTTGCGGACAAAGGAACCAGCGAGGGCGCGGCAGTATTTGTGAATAGGCTGGGTTAGAGGTCGGAGGCGGCAGTCCCGAGAAATTCAAGAATATCTTCCACCGCATCCGTGGGCGCAAGCTGATCGGTGCGCACCATGTACGAGGCGATGGATGCGTATAGCGGACGGCGCATGCGATCCAGTTCTCTTGCCTTTTGCAGCGCATCCACGCCCCGTAACAGGGGACGATTGGCGTCGCCGCGGATGCGTTGGGCGGCGACTTCCGCCGGTGCATCCAGCCAGATGGCCGTACCGGATGATATCATCCTCTTGCGATTCGCCGCGGAAAGCACCACGCCGCCGCCGGTGGCAACGACTGCCGGCGGCGTGCCGGTACGCAGCTCTGCCAGCGTCCGTTCTTCCAGCGCGCGGAAGTTGCCTTCGCCGCCGTCCGCGAAAATTTCAGGAATGCTGCAACCGGTTTTTCCGGCGATCATGTGATCCATATCAAAGAATGGTCGCTTAAGCCGTTCGGCCAGCGGCGCGCCAATGGTGGATTTACCCGCGCCCATCGGACCGATAAGGAAGATATGTCCCTGTTTCGGAGCGCCAGCGCTAGCCATCCAGGGTAAAGCCGGCTTTCAGCGTGACCTGCCAATAGGCGATTTTACCGTCTTCGATATGGCCGCGCGTTTCGGTTACTTTAAACCAGCGCAGGTTGCGTACGCTTTCGGCCGCCCTGGCGATGGCATGCTCAATGGCATCCTCCATGCTCTTTGGCGAAGAACCGGTGAGTTCAATTGATTTATATACATGGGTGCTCATGATGGTATCTCTCCTCTTGCGTCAATTTTGGCATCAATGAACCGGCGATGCTCGACTCCGATCAGATCGGAAATTTTACGTATCAGATGTTCCTCATAGGTGTCCACGTGCCCGTCGGCCATGGCGACGCACCACAGCTCGCGGATGATGGATGTGCGTTCTTTGATCGGGTATTCCTTGATGATGCGCGAGGTGAACTGGTACAGATCGTGCGCCTTGTCCGCCGCGGTCGCCGCCCGGTCAATCAGTTGGCGGGCTTCCGCTTCAGACAGTTCAAAACGCTGATGCAACGCGGCTGCAATCTCGTTATGTTCGGCATCGTCCAGCCTGCCGTCCATCATCATTACCTTGACCATCAGTGCCGTAACCGCCAGCATAATATCGTGGCCGCCGGCGTTTGCACGACTGGCCGTCGGCATTTTCCAAAGTTTTTTGAGTGTTTGAATCATTTCCGATCCTTACAGGCAATTTCGTCGCTGAGCCTCGGGATGGCATACTCGTCAAGGTATCCTTTTTCCGAGTCTATTCCTACAAATTTTCTGCCATGCCTTAATGCGGCGACCCCCGTTGTAGCGCTGCCACAAAATGGGTCCAGGATCATATCCCCTTCATTACTGCTGGCTAAAATAATGCGTTCCAGAAGAGATTCCGGTTTTTGAGTGGGATGTTTCCCGTATCTTTTTTCACCATTCTTCGGTGTGTTGATAGCCCAAACGCTACGCATTTGCTTGTGTGGCTTCTTGATTTGATCGTTCGGCCAATCGCCATTTTTCATGGCATCATAGTTAAACGTGTGTTTGCTTTTTTCATCTTTTCTTGCCCAAATCAGGGTTTCATGGCTGGCGGTGAACATTCGGCAAGCCAGATTGGGCGCGGCATTCGGTTTGAACCAGCAAATGTCGTTGATGAGATGCCATCCCTGTTCCTGGAGTGCAAAGCCGCACGCATATATTGAATGATACGTCCCGGATACCCAAAGCGATCCATTCGGTTTCAGAACCCGCCGGCAGGCTTCGATCCAGCGGCAGTGAAACTTAAAATCCTGATCGATTCCCTTGCTTTGGTCCCATTCGCCCTTGTTGACGCTGACACGGCGGCCAGCGTGGCAAGTGGATCCGTTATTGGACAGATTGTACGGAGGATCAGCAAAAACAAGATCGATGCTCTCCCCGGACAGTCGGCCAAGCACATCCACTGAGTCGCCAAGAAAAAGGCGCAGCCCTTTGGCGGAATACATCGGGGCTATTTTTTTTTCCGTTTCATCCATGATTCATGGCGTCCCTTCCGGCATAGGCGTTTCCACGGCGATCAACGGTTTCTTTCCGCGCACCGCGATGTCCAATCATGCACCATCACCTGCATATTGCCACCGTTGCCCTTCCCCTAAGTCCGGCGGACTCCTAGCCTTGCGTCATGAATTTCACAAGGGCGCCGCGGCGCGTGCGTATCAAGGTTTGCGGCATGACGCGGATTGAAGATGCGCGATTGGCCGCGAGTTTAGGCGTGGATGCGATCGGCTTTGTATTTTACGACAAGTCCCCTCGTTTTATTTCGCCCGTAGAGGCGGCGGCAATGATCCGATCATTGCCGCCGTTTGTGTCGGCTGTCGGGCTGTTCGTCAATCCCGGACAGGATGAAATTGATGATGTGTTGAAACATTGCCCCCTGGATGTGTTGCAATTTCATGGCGAAGAAGCTCCGGCGTTTTGCGAAGCCCAGACCCGCCGTACTATCAAGGCGATACCCGTTCGTGAAAAGGCGGATATGCAGATGGTCCATGCCTATCATTGCCCGGTACTGCTGGATACCAAAGCGCCGCAGGGGGTGTATGGGGGTACGGGAAAAATGTTTGACTGGACGCTTCTCGATGGATTTGAGCATACGTACCCGCTCATTCTTGCTGGCGGGTTGAATGTGGATAATGTGAACATGGCGCTTGATATTCGCCAATGGGATGCTCTGGATGTATCCTCCGGCGTGGAATCCATGCCCGGTGTGAAAGATGCCGAAAAATTACGCCGGTTTATGGCCAGGGTGCGGCAACACGGCAATGAGGATAAGTAACGTTTCCTTCCTTAGCCTGGATTATTCATGAATCGCCGTGTATGAATCGCGCTTGCCTGTGCGTGTCGCGCGCAGACAGCCCGGACCTTTGTTCGCAATGTGGAATGTTGAGAATTCCGGAGGAAAACCATTGTCAACTATTTCTGAATCCGTATACGACTTTTCCATCAGGCATCCGCCGGATGCAGGCGGCCATTTTGGCCGCTTTGGCGGCAAGTATGTGGCGGAGACGCTAATGGGCCCGCTGGCTGAACTGGAAGCGGCCTTTTTTGACGCATGGGAGAATGAAGCGTTTCAGCGTGAGCGTATGCGCCTGCTGCGGGAATATGCGGGACGCGCCACGCCTTTGTATCATGCTAAACGCCTGTCACGGGAGAATGGCGGCGCACAAATATGGCTTAAACGCGAGGACTTAACGCACACCGGCGCACATAAAATCAACAATACTATCGGGCAAGGGCTGCTGGCCCGCCGGATGGGCAGAAAACGTGTCATTGCTGAAACGGGCGCCGGTCAGCATGGCGTGGCCACGGCCACCGTCGCCGCCATGTTCGGTATGGATTGCGATGTGTACATGGGACGCGAGGATGTTAAGCGGCAAATGCCCAATGTGCTGCGCATGCGGCTTCTTGGCGCCAACGTCATCCCTGTGGATTCGGGCACGGCGACGCTCAAGGATGCCTTGAACGATGCCTTGCGCGACTGGGTGGCCAGTTGCGAGGACACCTTTTATATCATTGGCACCGTGGCCGGACCACATCCCTACCCGCTGATGGTGCGTCAGTTCCATGTGGTCATCGGCCAGGAGGCGCGCGCGCAAATGCTGGCTCAGGCCGGGAGGCTTCCGGATGTGGCTGTTGCCTGTGTCGGCGGTGGCTCCAATGCCATGGGGCTGCTGCACCCCCTGCGTGATGATCCTGTGCGTCTTGTTGCCGTCGAAGCGGCTGGCAGGGGGCTGGATACCGGAGCGCATGCGGCCTCGCTGGCTGCCGGTAAGCCGGGAATCCTGCACGGCAATTTGACCTACCTCCTTGAAAACGAGGAAGGACAAATTCAGGGGACGCACAGCATTTCCGCCGGACTCGATTACCCGGGTGTCGGGCCGGAATTGTCCGCCATGCTGGAAGCGGGTGAACTCGAACTGGATGCCGCGACAGATGATGAAGCGCTGGAGGCTTTCCGGAAGCTGACGCGGGTTGAGGGAATTATTCCGGCACTTGAATCCAGCCATGCGCTGGCCGCCGGATTACGTATCGCGGCCGCTATGCGCCCGGACCAGCATGTGTTGGTGAATCTTTCGGGCAGAGGCGATAAAGATATGAACACGGTTTTTAAAGCCCTGGGCTGGACGGAGGGCGCGGCATGAGTCCGGATCGTCTGGCCAACTGCTTTGAAACCTGCCGCGGTGAGAACCGCGCCGCACTGGTCGGTTACCTGACAGCAGGCGATCCTGATCCGGAAGTTTCAACGCAACTGTTGCAGGCTCTGGCCAGGCATGCGGATATTGTGGAAATCGGTATGCCGTTCTCCGATCCCGTGGCAGATGGTCCGGTGATCCAGGCCGCAAGCGAGCGGGCGCTGGAAGCAGGAACGACGATGAATGATGTATTTCAACTGGTCTCCCGCGTGCGCAGGGGAAACCCCCTCGTCGGCATCGTTCTAATGGGATATGGCAACGTCGTTTATGCCATGGGTTATGACGCATTTGCCTGCCGGGCAGCCCTGGCAGGCGCGGATGGCGTGCTGCTGGTGGACATTCCGCCGGAGGAGTCCGCTGAAATGGACGCCGCCCTGGTCAAATACGGGCTGCGCAACATTCGACTGGTTGCGCCGACCTCTTCGGAAGCACGCCGCGCACTGGCGGTCCGATCCGCGGATGGCTTTATTTACTACGTATCATTGACCGGCATCACCGGCGCAAAAATGGGATCGGTGGAGGAAATTAGCCGCCAGGTCACGCTGTTGCGGAAACAGTCCAACTTGCCCATCTGTGTCGGATTTGGTATCAAAACACAGGAACAGGCGGTAAAAGTAGCAGCCTTCGCGGACGGTGTGGTGGTGGGCAGCCAGTTTGTTTTACAGATTTCCGAGCATTTTCCCGATTCATGTGCCATGATTGAGGCGATGGATACTGTTGCGGAGAATATGCGCGAGGCGATGTCAAGGCGCTGTCAATGAGTACGGAGAACGCGGATTGAGAATCAAGGTTCTGGGCTGTTATGGCGGGCAGTTGCTGGGCTTTCATCTGACCTCCTTTCTGGTCAATGACTCCATTCTGCTGGATGCCGGTTCGCCGACCGAGGGGCTGGACCTTGAAGGGCAGTTCGGTATTCGCCATATTTTTCTGTCGCATACGCATCTGGACCACATCAAGGACATTGCATTCCTCGCCGATAACCGTTCACTCAAACGTCTGGAAGGCGCCAGGGAAAACCGCCAAATCGTCGTCCATAGTCTGAAAGAGAATCTGGATGTATTGCGCAAGCATTTTCTGAATAATCGGGTGTGGCCGGACTTCACCAGAATCCCCACCGATCGCGACCCCATCCTGGCATTTGAAGCGATCAGGCTTGAGGAGCCCGTCGAAGCAGACGGGGTGCTCATCACGGCGATTCCCGTCAATCATCCCGTGCCCTGCACCGGGTTCTTGCTGGAGCAGGACGGGCAACAGTTCATTTACACGGCGGACACGGGACACACGGACCGAATATGGGAAATAGCCAATGCTCAACCCAACCTGAAAGGGATTATCATGGATTGTTCATTTCCCAATAACCATCAGCATCTGGCGGATATCAGCGGCCATTTAACCCCGAACGGCATGGCCAGGGAACTGTCAAAATTCGACAAACTCGGAGACGTTCCCGTGTATCTGTACCATATGAAACCGGAAACGCTCAATGTGTTAACGGCTGAAGTAGAATCGTTATATTTGCCCCACTTGCGCATGCTGACGCAGGTGGATGAACTTCTTTTTTAGGTGCGCAAACCATGAACTGGATTACACGTCTTATTGACCGGCCCTCGGCTATACTGGGCGGCTCAAAACAGGATATGCCCGAAGGCCTGTGGATCAAATGCCCGGATTGCTGCGAGGCGATCTATAACAAAGAAATGGAACGCAGCCTGATGGTATGTCCCAAGTGTGGACGCCATCACCGCATCTCCGCGGCGCGAAGAGCTGCATTTCTTTTTGACGCCAATACATTCGAACAGCTTGATGCCAATCTTCGTTCTCAGGATCCACTTGATTTCCGTGATAAAAAGAAATATCGGGAGCGCATCAGGGATGCCTCCAAAAAGGCGGGAGATGAGGATTCCGTACGTAATTATATCGGCGATATCGCGGGACAAACCGTCTCCGTATCGGTTTTCGAGTTCGCTTTCATGGGCGGCAGCATGGGTGCCGTGGCTGGCGAAAAAATCGTACTGGGCATGGAGAGAGCGCTGGAACGGCGCTTCCCTTATCTGTTGGTTGCCGCTTCCGGCGGCGCGCGCATGCAGGAAGGCGTGCTCTCCCTGATGCAGATGGCGAAAACATCCGCCACCGCCAGGCGCCTGAAGGATGCAAGCATCCCCTTTATCTGCCTGTTGACGGATCCAACCATGGGCGGCGTTTCCGCATCGATCGCGTGGCTGGGCGATATTATTCTGGCAGAACCCGGCGCACTCATCGGTTTTGCCGGACCAAGAGTGATTAAGGAAACCGTGAATCAGGAATTGCCTGAGGGTTTTCAGCGGGCTGAATTCCTTTTGCAACATGGCCTGATTGACGGCATTGTGGATCGGCGTGAATTACGCGCTTGTTTGAAGAGCTTTTTTGGCCAGCTTCTGCAGCGGCCTTATCGGCAGCAAATGGAAGAAACAGACTCGATAAAGTGATAGACTGAAGAGTTACCCTTTTGAGATAAAACGAAGCGATATATAATTGTGATTCACAATGGCCTGATGGAGTAACTGTGGACGTTAACAACCAGGATTTATTTTTTCTAATTGTAGAAGATATAACTTTAGACGAGCCTCTGAGATTAAAAAGAGCATCTTTTTTAGTCAGCGAAAAAAATAAATTATGTGGGACTGATCAGTATGATTACTTCCTTGCTTTAGTTTTTGAATGCCCGGAAGGAACCCCTTTTCTACAAATTAAAAGTCAAGGCATTAAAGATAAGACCTTAGTGGATGCTATTCTCAGAAGTATTACACAGAAAAAGATAGTGATGTCAGAGGAAACCGTTCACATTCTCAGAATATTTAGTTCATGTAATTATCCTGGTCTCTATATCGGTAATGTTCAGAGAATCCAGGATGTTAAGGCTGAAAGAACATTACCATATCTGTTAGCGTTTTATTATTATGCCCACTTGATCTCTTGGCGGCTTGAAAGAGATCAAATTCACTTGAACCTTGAAGAAATTAAATCCCCCACAGCTAATATAGTTAAAGAAATTATGAGGCAACGGCTACGTGTTATAAATCTATGCCGTTATTTTCTTACTAATAATCGATCAGGCAATGATGAAATAGTGCATGTTTGTAACGAGAGGATAAAAGAACACAAATTACAAGAGAAATATGCACGATATAACGAAATATTAGAATCATTCGAAATCTATTTCGCCAATATTCAGGCACTAAAGCAAGAGCATGGAACCAAGGCAGTTAAATTAGCTCTTAATATTTTAGCTTTCACTGCGGTTCCCTTAGGTTTTATCGGAGCATTTTCTGGCTTGGCCCCGACCAATGATATTTTTTCTAATCCTGGCGTTATCTTTGGTAATATAACCATTGATCTCTGGCTTGGATTTAGTTTTCTGATCCCTGTTCTTTTGTTAGGAACAAGCCACCTAATGGATAAATATGTTAGCCATAACATCTTCAGAAAAAAATAAGATTCATGCGTTTATCCGTAGTCTGGATAACCCTCTTCTTGATATGGATTATCGTCCGGGACATTTGAGGGTAAGGAACATACTATCCGAATTACGTTTAGTTAGACCAAAACTCAGAATTCGTATTTGTGGCACTAACGGGAAGGGAAGTACAGGACGATTTATCGAAAGTGCATTGGTACACGCTGGCTATAAAACGGGTTTTTATACATCACCACACCTTTTCTCGTTCAATGAGCGAATCCGAGTCAATTGCAATAATATTGATGATCAAACCTTATATCCCCTTATACTTAAGATCATTGATCTTGGATCTTTATATCGCGCATCACCTTTTGAGCAAGCTACAGCTTTGGCCTTAAATGTTTTTTCAGATCAAAATTGTACTATGGAAATACTTGAATGTGGTGTCGGGGCGCGTCTGGACGCTACGACAGCGGTTCCCGCGGAGATGGCGGTGATCACCCCCATTGCCCTGGATCATCAGGCATGGTTGGGCGAGACGCTGGCGGCCATTGCCGATGAGAAGGCCTATGCCATGCAAGCTTGCCGCTGGGCGATCAGTGCGCCGCAGACCGATGAGGTCGCTGAAGTATTACGGAGGCACAGGCCGGATGTTGAATTTGTTTCGGGTGGAGAGGACTTGCCTCCACTAAAGATGGCGGGGGATCATCAGCGTTGCAATGCCTCGCTCGCGTATGCCGCAATCCGGCGTCTTTGCACGGAGGGTGAAGTCGAATCGGATTTACGGGCAATGATGCGCGCGGTTGCGAATACCCGGGTTCCGGGGCGATTACAGCATATCCGCTGGCATGGTTGCCACCTCTGGCTGGATGCGGCGCACAACATGCACGCCGTACGGGCGCTGTTGCCTTCACTTCCCGCTCTGGCTGACCCTTTTGATGTCATCCTGGTGTTTACGCGCGAGAATCGTGACCTGACGGAGGCATTACCGCTATTGCGGCCCTTCACTCGCAGGCTGGTGGCGCAGAATGGATATACGGAGTCCTGCGATGCGCATTATGACGGCCTTCGGGGAGCGCTGGAGGCCGAAATTTCAGGCAGGACGAGCGGAACGTTTCTGGTGCTGGGGTCGTTCACCAGCGTGGCCGTCACCGAAGACTGGCTGGGTCGTCCATCATCTGCGGCGCGCCGTGAATCCGCATCGCTTTCCACTCCCCTCGCTCACTGATAATGGCGGTGACATTGGCATAAGGCGTCACATCGAAGGCGGGATTGCCGGCCTTTGATCCCGCCGCGGCAATATGGAGATGATGCGTCTCTCCTGCATCATCCACGCCGTCTACGGTCAACACTTCATCGGCGTTTCGTTCCTCAACGGGAATATCCATCCCTGTGGCGCACTGCGCGTCAAACGTACTCGAAGGGGCGGCAACATAGAAGGGGATCCCGTGCGCATGCGCGGCCAGCGAAAGCATGTAAGTCCCTATCTTATTGGCAACATCCCCATTTTTGGCGATACGATCCGCACCCGTCACGACGGCATCCACCTTGCCCTGCGCCATCATCCATGCCGCCGCACTATCCACCTGAATCCGATAATCAACCCCTTCCTGTCCCAATTCCCAGGCGGTCAGGCGCGCGCCTTGCAAACGGGGCCGTGTTTCATCCACCCACACAAACGGAGATTCTCCGGCACGCGCTAACTGGTAAATGCCCGAAGTGGCCGTGCCCCAGTCTACGGCGGCCAGCCAGCCGGCATTGCAATGCGTGAGGATGCGCCGCTCCCCTGCCGCCAGCCGCTCCGCCAGATGAACGCCCATACGCTCGTTGGCGGCGACTTCGGCATCCGCGCAGGCCTGAGCCGCATCCCGCATCATCTTGTTTGACGCACCCTCTTTGGCCTGCACTTCCATGGCATCGCAGGCATAAAACAGGTTAACCGCCGTGGGACGAGTTGCGCGAAAGCGGGGCAACCAGTGCGAATAGAAGTTTGCACGGTCTTTCTGATAGGCCAGAGCAAGACCAAAAGCCGCCGTAACCCCAATCGTGGGCGCGCCACGCACCTGCATGGTTTCGATGGCGAGGGCGATATCCTCCGGCTTGTCACTCATCTTTTGCTCAAAATGGTGCGGCAGCAAGCGCTGCTCAACCCACTGTACGCCGCCCGCATGCCAATTGACCGCGCGAAAATCCTGACCGTCAATCCTCATCGGCGCAAACGGGACAATACGCCATCCAGCTCCGCTGGCCGGGTATAACGGATACGCATTTCTCCCGCACCACTTTTTTTGCACCATATCTCAACGGGCAGGCCCAGGGTGCGGGTTAATTCGTCCTGAAGCGCGGCGACATCAGGATCCGTCCGGCCCGCCGGTTTGGCTACCGTTGAAGTTTTCACCGCATGTCTGGCATGTTGCTCCATCTGCCGGGCGCTCCAGCCGTGCGCGACGCATTCCACGGCCAGCTTCTCGCCCTCTATCGAGGGCAATCCCACCAGAGGCCGTACCTGACCCATGCTGAGTTCCCGATTTTCAATCATTTTTTGTATTTTTTCGGGAAGCTGGAGCAAGCGTGTGACATTGCTCACCTGTACACGGGATACGCCAATCCGGTTCGCAACCTGCTGTTGCGTACACCCGAATTCATCCATCATCCGCTGATAACCCCGCGCCGACTCAATCGCCGTTAAATCATCCCGCTGCTCGTTCTCGATGATTGCCAGTTCCAGCGCCTGCAGATCGTCCACGTCACGCACAATGGCCGGAATCTCAAGCAGGCTGGCCGCCTGTGCCGCCCGCCACCGCCGCTCACCGGCAATCAGCTCAAAGCCATCGTCGCAGGGGCGCAACAGGATCGGCATCAATACCCCGTCCCTGCGTACTGATTCGGTGAGTGATTTCAGTTCCTTGTCGGCAAAACGGGTGCGTGGCTGGTAGCGGTTGGGTTTTATTTTCGAGATCGGGACGCTCAATGCCTGCGCCATCAGTTCCGGCGCCGGCGTATCGGACAGCAATGCTCCCAGACCCTTCCCAAGACCCCGTTTCTTAAGTGTTTTTCCCATTTCTATCTCCTCGTACCCTGTCTCATCAATTCGTCACTCCCCAGAGTGCGGCCCATGGCGAACTCTGGCCTTTCAGGATTATTCCGGAGGGTTCAGGGCAATCCTCCCGGCAAAGGACGACAACGCCACACAGGCTCGCGAAATGAATGCCCTTCGGGCGAAGGCTGGCAAATTGATCAGACAGGGCACTTCTGGTATCGGCTCATAACCTCCTGCGCCAATTGCAAATACGCCTGCGCTCCAGCCGAGCGAATGTCGTGATACAAGGCGGGCAGGCCAAAACTTGGCGCTTCGGACAGACGAACATTACGCGGAATTATCTGTTCGTACACCTGGGATCCGAAGTAGTTGCGCACTTCCTGCTCGACCTGCACCGCCAGATTGTTCCGGCGATCCATCATCGTCAACAGGATCCCGTCCATGGACAGCCCCCGGTTCAATCCGTTACGCACCCGGCGGATAGTGTCCATCAACTGAGTCAGCCCTTCCATGGCATAAAATTCGGTTTGCAGGGTAATCATCACGCGGTCGGCGGCAGTCAGCGCGTTTAACGTCAACAAATTCAAGGCAGGCGGGCAATCAATCAGCACGAAATCCATAGATTCGCCTGCATACCCCGAAAAAACATGTTCCAGCACGTACTCTCGCTGCTCAACATCCACCAGTTCAATCTCCGCTCCGGCCAGATCCATACTCGCGGGCACGAGAAACAACCCTTCATGCGCCGTTTTCAGAATGGTCTGATCCAGTGAAGCGCCATCAATCAACAGATCGTAGGTGCCTGCCTGGACGGATTGCTTATCAATGCCCAGACCCGTGGTGGCATTGCCCTGCGGGTCTGCATCCAACAGCAAAACCTGTTGGTCCAGCGCCGCCAGAGATGCGGCCAGATTGATGCTGGTTGTTGTTTTCCCCACGCCTCCCTTCTGATTGGCAATGGCAATAACCGGCCCCAAACGTTGATGTTTCACGTGAAACCCTCCAGATAACGGTAACGCTGAACATGTTGTTTTTCGCTGCCCGACACAACTGTTTCCGTTCCTTCAAAATCCCAGCCGGCCACGGTTGCCGGACACATTTCAGCGGAGGTTGGCAGCACCGCCATCGCGCCTTGAAGCATATGCGGAGCAACCATGCTCAGCAATGTTTCGGGCCGGGTAACAGCCCTGGCTACGCATGCATTGGCCTGCACATGTTCCAGCGCTCTGACATCGCAATCATAAACATCCGCATCCAATCCCAGTATTCGCACGATATGACGCAGAAATTCTGCCCGCTTTTTGCGCCGTTCAACCAGAACGCCATGCAGCCCATGGCGATCCAGCAAGATCGGAACGCCCGGAATGCCCATGCCGCTTCCCACATCCAGCAACACGCCCTGCTGCGGCAGCCATTCGCACAAGGCCAGCGACGGATCAATAAAGCGTTGATGGAAAGCCCGTGCATTCTTCACCGACGTGAGATTGAACGCCTTGGAAAACTTGAGTGTTTCGGTCAGGTAGCGTTCAATATCCTCTCGCACCTGCGCTGTCATTTCCGGTGACCTTGACGCCTTCATCCGAGATGACGCAAATACATCATCAAACAGGTGATCGCCGCCGGGGTAATGCCGGATAGCCGCGACGCCTGCCCCAGATTACGCGGCTGTTCCTGTTGCAGGCGCTGGCGGCACTCGATGCTCAAGCCGCGGACGATCAGATAGTCGAACTCCGCGGGAATGCGTTGTTCCTCCATATGACGGAAACGAATAACTTCCCGATCCTGCTTTTGAAGGTACCCGTCATAATGAATCAACGCCTTCAGGCTGGCCAAATCGCGTCGATCCAGCATGGCAGCCGACGAAAGCAATTTTAACGCGGAATCCAGGTTAATATCCTGCCTGTGCGCATAGGCGACGAATGGAGTCCCCTCCCTGGGAACCGCCAGTCGCAGCGCCTCCAGCCGGCCGCGCCATTCCCGCCCATTCCCGATGTGCATCTTGCGCATCTCCCGCTCCGCTGCCGCCAAACGCTCCCGGCGTTGCTCAAAGCGCCCTTGACGTTCATCACTGTATAAGTTGAGTCGTATTGCTGTTTCGGCAAGCCGAAAATCGGCATTATCCTCTCGCAATTGAAGACGAAATTCGGCACGGGACGTCAACATACGATAGGGCTCCACCACCCCTTTATTGACCAGATCGTCCACCATCACGCCCAGGTAGGCCGAAGCCCGATCCGGAACCCATGACTCGATCCCCAGCGCCAATGCAGCCGCATTGATACCGGCGAGACACCCCTGTGCCGCGGCTTCTTCATAACCTGTGGTGCCGTTGATCTGGCCCGCGTGAAAAAGGCCGGATATCCGCTTGCATTCAAGCGTGCTTTTGAGTTCGGTCGGATCGACATAATCATATTCGATGGCATAGCCGGGACGGATGATAATAGCATGTTCCAGACCGGGGATAGCACGAATGAACGCCCACTGTACCTCGATGGGCAGGGAGGTTGATATACCATTGGGATACACTTCCTCGTGATCCCGGCCTTCGGGTTCCAGAAAAATATGGTGGCTGCTTCGATCGGCGAATCGTACCACCTTGTCTTCAATGCTGGGACAATAGCGCGGTCCAACACTTTGAATCTCACCGGAATATATCGGAGAGCGGTGTAAATGATCGCGAATGATGGCGTGTGCGCGTTCCGATGTGCGCGTAATGTGGCAAGGAAGCTGATCTTTTGGCAAATGGTCGTTCAAGGCTGAAAACGGCAATACATCGGTATCGCCGGGTTGCTCCTCCAGACCATCCCAATCAATACTTCGAGAATCCAGACGCGGCGGCGTTCCGGTCTTCAGGCGTCCAAGCTTTAGTTCTCGCCGATACAGCTCATCCGTCAGGCCTTGCACGGGCGCATCACCGGCCCGACCAGCCGGAATCTTTTTCCCCCCCAGATAAATCAAACCGCCCAGAAAGGTTCCCGTGGTTAGAATCACAGCGCCGGCATGATGCTCAACCTCCAGCTCATCAACCGCACCAATCACGCAATCTCCATCAAATAACAATTCGCTGATCGTCCCCTGATGAAGGGAAACCTTGGGACACCGCGCCAAAGTCTGCCGCATGAATATGTGGTATAGACGCCGATCACATTGGGTGCGTGTCGCTTGCACCGCCGGCCCTTTTCCCCGGTTGAGCAACCGATACTGCAGGGCGGCCTTATCCGCCACGAACCCCATGGCCCCGCCCAGAGCATCCACCTCACGCACCAAATGGCCCTTTCCTACCCCGCCTATGGCCGGATTACAGGACATCTTTGCCACCGTATCGAGGTTTTGCGTAATGAGGCGCACACGCGCACCACGGCGGGCCGCCGCCAGGGCCGCTTCACAACCCGCATGCCCCGCTCCAATTACCAGCACATCCACAGGACCATCGGGATGTTTCACGTGAAACACTTTATGATGTTTATCTTCGATCATCGGGCAGGGAAGATTAGGGAGACACATGGAATAAATCCAGTACGGAAATCACTAAGGGAGGCACAGACCTGTGCCTCCCTTAGGCTTAACGCATACGCAACTTACGCTCTTCGCCTTCTTTCCAGGAGTTCGTGTATGATAGGCGTCAGTATCAACTCCATCGCCAACTCCATCTTCGCCGCCGGAATAACCAAGGTGTTGCGGCGGGACATGAACGAGTCTTTCAACATGGACAATAGCCACGGAAAATCAATATCCCATTTTTGGGGCTCGCGAATACGAATTACGATCACGCTTTCATCCGGCGTCGGCACATCACGCGCAATGAAAGGGTTGGACGTGTCCACCAAAGGCACACGCTGAAAATTAATGTCCGTATTGGTGAATTGCGGCGTAATAAAATGAACATAGTCATGCATGCGCGAAAGAATATTGTCCACGACCGCCTCTTCTGAATAGCCGCGCATCGCCGTGTCACGGTGAATCTTCTGAATCCATTCAAGGTTCACTACCGGGACGACGCCCATCATTAAATCAACATAAGGCCGCACCTCCTCAACGCCGCCATGCAACCCTTCATAGAACAGAAGATCCGAACCTTCGCCAATTTCACACCAATCGGTGAATTTTCCCGCGTCAACGCCATAGACCCTGGCCTCCTCATCGTCATGCACATAGGTACGCGCCATACCGCGCCCCGTTTTGCGATAAGAATCAAACAGTTCGGCTATTTTATCGAACAGGTTGGCTTCATCGGAAAAGTGGCTTAAGCGCCTTCCCGCCGCTTCAGATTTCCGGGCCTGCTCACGAAATTCATAACGATCAAATTTATGGAAGCAATCACCTTCCACAATCGCGGGCGTTACCTGTTCACGCCTGAAGATGTGCTCGAGCGCCACCTTGGCCGTACTGGTTCCGGCGCCGGATGACCCCGTTACTGAAATAACCGGATATTTTGCGGACATACTTTCCTCCAATAATACATAATAAAATCAATACGTTAAAGAACTTTTTCTTACATCAATCCCATCATCTTTCTTTTGCGAAGGTGTATTATGGCGGAGAATTGCCCTGCGGTCCAACAAGGGATCGCCGGCTGACCTGAACGGCATTATTTGCCGATACAAAATTCGGAAAAGATACGATCCAGAATCTGTTCCACATCACCCATGCCCAATATCTCACCCAATGCAGACCACGCCTCCCGCCATTCAAGCGCTACCAAATCCAGTTGGGCTGCGGCATTCAACAGCGAACATCCCCGCAATAAACACGCCCGCGCTCGTACCAGCAAGCGCCGATGCCGCTCGCGTGTCACCAGAAGCCCCTCCTCTCCCGCCGGGATGGTATCCAGATGCTGCGCCAACTGATCAAGCAGGACATCCATGCCGGCGCCACTCAAGGCTGAAACAGGCGTAAATCCATTCGGAACAGTGGTGCCCTCATCCAGCAGATCACATTTATTCATCAGCATGATATCCACATGCCCTTCCACCTTCCATGTTTCCTTTCGAGACGTATCAGCGACAAAAACAGTCACATCGGCCATGCGAACCACATCCATGGCGCGCCGGACGCCTTCCTGTTCGATGGCATCGCCGCTCTCCCGCATGCCCGCCGTGTCCACCAGACGAACGGGGATGCCCCGCACCTCAAAGTCCACCTCCAGCGTATCGCGCGTCGTTCCGGGAATCTCGCTGATGATAGCCCGATTACGACCGGAAAGACGATTGAACAGGCTGGACTTGCCCACATTGGGCGCGCCTATAATCGCCGCGGTCGCGCCCTGAAACAGACGCTCGCCAAATACGGCGGTCGCCAGGCTGCGGTCAATGGGCGATACCACTTCACGCTTCATCTGTTCGCGTAACTGATCGAACCACAGGGGGGGGACTTCTTCCTCGGGGAAGTCCAGACTCGCTTCCACATGCGCTAGTAGCCCGGTTACCTTATCCATCAATAAAGTAATCTGTTCGCCGAACGCTCCCTGCAAATGCCTCTCGGCCTGACGGGCGGCGCGCAAGGTGACGGCATCAATGCAGGCGGCTACCGCTTCCGCCTGCGCCAGGTCCATCTTTCCATGTTCGACGGCGCGGCGGGTAAATTCGCCAGGAGCAGCCAACATGGCGCCCAGGGAAAGAGTCCGCTGTAGCAGGGCGTTCAAAAGAACCGGAGAACCATGCGCCTGCAACTCCACCACATCCTCCCCGGTATAGGAATGCGGCGCCTTGAAATACAGGACCAATCCTTCATCGAGAATCTGGCCGTCCTCATCGAGAAAGGAAGAAAATCGGACTTTGCGGGGAGGCCAGGGCTGTCGCTTTCCACACAGACGTTGCGAGATAGCTTGCGCATCCGGTCCCGAAATACGGATCACGCCCAATCCACCCCTGCCCGCCGGAGTGGCAATGGCGGCGATGGTCGTCATATCCGGCAGGCTGGGGCTAGGCGGAGCGGGGTCGCCGCGCGCCCCGCGCGCCCCCTGCCCTTTACCACAAACCACGCTTCAGAATCCTTACAGACAGGCAGAGGCAAGGGAATAAGAAGGACATGGGCATCATGAATAGTCCAGGCTATATAGCCTTCATTTTATGCATGACATACCACTGCTGGGCAACAGACAAAATGTTGTTAACCAGCCAGTACAAAACCAGGCCCGCCGGAAAAAACAGGAACATAAAGGTAAAAATAACCGGCAGGAACTTCATAATTTTGGCTTGCAGGGGATCCGGAGGCGGCGGATTCAAGTACTGCTGCACCAGCATGGAAGCGCCCATCAAAACAGGTAATATATAATATGGATCCATAACCGAAAGATCGTGAATCCAGCCAAAAAATGGCGCTTGCCGCATTTCGATTGAAACCAGCAGCGTTTTATACAGAGCGAAGAACACTGGAATCTGGATCACGATCGGCAGGCATCCACCCAGAGGGTTGACCTTGTGCGTCTTGTACAGGGCCATCATTTCCTGGCCCATTTTCTGACGGTCATCGCCATACAATTCGCGTATCCGCTTCACCTCGGGTTGCAGCTTTCGCATCGCAGCCATGGACTCATACGATTTTTTGGTAGGCCAGAAAAATAACAGTTTGATGAGGAACACCAACAGGATAATGCATAAACCAAGATTACTGATCATGCTATGGAACCAGAGTAGTAAATCGTGCAAAGGCTTCGCAATTACCGCAAACCACCCGTAATCTACGGATCGCTGCAATCCTGCGTGAAGGGTTTTCATCACCGGTGTTGATTTTGGACCGATGTAGATACGTGAATGAAACAGTGCGTCATTTCCATCCATCCGCGCTTTCTCCAAAAAACCGGCCTGATAGGTGCTGCTGTCGCCGCCGCCTGCGCCGCCGCCTTTGAAGTAATAGCGATACTGGCCCTCTTTATTGCCAACCAGGGCCGCGATAAAATAACGGTCCATGACCCCGATCCAGCCCCCTTTGGCGGAATAACGGACCGGACTGGATTTATCCAGATCATCGAAAGAGATTTCTTCCAGCTTGTCATTGATCAGGCCAATCGGACCTTTATACTGGCGCGTCCTTGATTTTTCGCGATCCGGATTAACGTCCACCACCTGACGGTAGATTTTCAACCCTGATCCGCGCGTAATACGATCATTCACATTCAGGACATAGCTGCCCTGATTCAAGGTCATGGTACGAGTCCACGAATGCCCGTTTGCCAGTTTGGCACGGAGGATCAGGGTGGTTGCGCCCTGGCTTCGCTTTTTCGACACCACGCGGAAGTGCGGTGCCGCCTGGCCCATGATTCCCGAATTTACATACAGGACATGTCTCCCATTTTTACCCAATATGGAAACGGGTTTCGATCCCGGTTGAATCGTTTCACGGTATTGTGTCGTTTGCGCCGACACAACGGCGCCTCGGGAATCAATCTTCAAGTCAAGCAGATTATTCCTCAACTCCGTAATTTCACGTGCGCTATTCGCCGGCGCTTCCGGAGCAGGAGTGGTATGTTCTATCTGTCCCGGATGACTTTGAACAATGGGTGGCGCTAGCTGTTTCGAGCGGGGTCCAGCCGGTGAAGGTTCTGCTACGGCTTGATGTTCCGCTACGACCCGGGGTTTCTTTTCATCAGGTGCTGGAAATATCATCTGCCAGCCCACCAATACAACCATGGACAATACAAACGCCAGAATCATGTTGCGCTGCTCCATGCTATATCTCCCCGGCTTTGTGAGTATGAAGATGCCGCGATGCGGGAACCGGATCGTAACCGCCCCTGGCAAAGGGATGGCAGCGCAATAAACGCAAAACAGCTAACCAGAGGCCATGAACAACACCAAAATGTTCAACGGCTTCCAGCGCATAACAGGAACAGGTTGGCTGATAGATGCAGCGAGGCGGCAGTAAGGGAGAAATAAGATATTGATAAATCCGGATTAGGCCAAATAATAAAAATTTCATTTTCGATCCCTGCGTATGCGACTCATGATTCGTTTCAGCCCCTGATTCATATCATTGTTAATATTATTGACCTGTTTCCAACCACATAAGGGAACAACCAGCACATCCACGCCTTTGCTGCGAATTTCATTCAAACGAAAACACTCGCGCAACTGGCGTTTTAAGCGATTTCTGTGAACGGCATTGCCATATTTCCGGGAAACAGCCAATCCCAGTCTGGCATGTTGCAGCGTGTTGATCCGGTAAATTAACCGCAGGCTTCCGCTCACCAGTTTGCGCCCGCGACGTAACCCTGAAAAGTCCGCTTTTGTGCGAAGCCGATAACATGGCGCCAATCGCAAAGCTCCTGATCGGCAATCGGTTGCCCCGCCTGGACCCATTTCCAGGCTGGAATTTCGCGCTATGGAGCCACCATGCAATGCATTCCATCCTGAAAACGGGATCAAAGCGGAATGGCCGATCATCCACCCGGAGTTTTGCAATTGGCTCTAGCCTGCATTATTCATCGCGTGATCATCACGGCGATTCATGAATAATCCGGGCCAGGAGAAACTTTTTTTCAGACTCTGATTCAGGCGCCATTCTAGCCCGCATAATTCATCAATACCGCCGCACCCCTGGCTAGGCGCTTAGACGCTTGCGCCCCTTGGCACGTCGGCGATTGATAATCGTACGTCCCGATCGGGTCGCCATACGGGCACGGAATCCATGCGTGCGTGCGCGGCGGATTCGGCTAGGCTTAAACGTGAAACTCATGCTGTTCTCCTTAGGTAAAAAAGGCAGCGAATGGTAGGTTCGCATGAACTCCTGTCAAGCTTAAATGGTTTGAATCCCACAGATGATTCGTTCTAACTGGATTATTCATGAATCGCCATAATGATCACGCAAATGAATTGCCATGCCACTTATTTTGATTTGTAAGGAAAGTGGAAGCCGTACTTTTGACGTTCCGTGGAGCAAAAAGATCATGGGCGGGACCTTGTTGGGCGAGATCATCACTGATCGCCTGGAAAAGACTCTTGACTTATCGAAGCACCCTTGCTATTTCATATAGAAGCAAGAGAAATAAATCGTTTCCGGTGACTACGTCGCCGGAAACGATGGTATTGGAATCCTTGCGGACGGATGACTTAATTCATTTATACAAAAAAGAATTGTAAGGAGGTAACACAATGAACCGCTATCATTTCAAAGGGCGTTTATGCGGATATATCTGCGCGGAATGCCCTGAACCTTTCGCCAATCTACAGGTACGGCTTTACCGCGTCGATAAGCAGCGTAACGTCGCGGCGCTCGCGGTGGCGAACCCGAAGGAGACATTCGCCATTCTGGATGACGACCAGGTGCAGGCCAGGAAATCGCGCCTGCTTTCTAAAGTTGAAACGGATGCCAAAGGCAATTTCGCCTTCGAATTAGGCGAGAACTACGCTGGCGAAGCGTTCGAGGTGGATGTTTACTGTCGTTCGGTACCACGACGAAAGGTTGAAAAAGAACCGCCCAAGCCGCGTCAGTTTACCATCACGACCTTGCAACCGCGCTACAGGAAAACAGAGGAAGGTTTTGTCGCCGTGTGGGACTATTGTTTGCCGTATCGTTTCTGGTGTGCGGTGTTAGCGCTCTTTGATGTGTGGACGATCTGCGGTCGTGTTACGGATTGCAAGACAAAACAGCCCGTCGCGGCTGTCAAGGTAAGAGCCTTCGATGCGGATTGGTTGCAGGACGACGACCTCGGCTTCGCCTTCACGGACACGGCAGGAAAATTTATCATCACATACTCGGGAGCCGATTTCAGGCAAGGGACATGGGTTGATGTGGAGTTGATTGGCGGGCCCGATCTCTATTTTCAAATTGAGGACTCCGCGGGCAGCCCCTTGCTGGCCGAAACGCAGATAGATGGGCGTGCTCCGGCTCGTGAGAATGCCAATAATTGTTTCTGCGTGGAGTTGTGCATTGACGAGCCGTTGAAATGCGAACTGACAGCGCCCACAGGCTGCACGGCCGAGGAGCCTGATTGGGCGGCAGGGATTAATTTTGTGCGGGTGACAGGCACAGCCAGCGGTGGAGGCTTTGGCGCCTACACGCTGCAAATCCTGAAAAGTGGTTCGCCCGTCCCCGGCGTGAGTGTAATCTACCCTGGCGGCGGAACCCGCGGCACCGTACCCGTTATTGCCGGTGAACTTGGCCAAATCAATACCACTTCGCTGACTGATGGCGCATATACGGTTCGACTCGTCGTGAATTCGGCCGGACCTGGCGCGCCTGCAATCTGTACCGAAGACGTAGACTTCACCTTGCTTAAGGCCATGGTCTATATGAATAAAGTGGGGAAAATCACGACCGATCCTCAACCCCTCGATCCATCTGCGGAGTTGCGGGTGACGGGCGTGCCAAAGGCTATCGGTGGAACGATCAGCATCGAAGGCGCTGCGTACGTTTACGGCTGTATTGACCGTAAGATCAGGAAATATGACATTCGTACAAAACAGGTTACCGCACCTGGTACGGAGCCCGCGCAACCCGCGACTGACGACCCGATTCCGGCGGGATGGAACGTTATTCCGTCTTTACCGCTGGAATATACCCTGCCATCCCAGTACCAACCGTGGACACGCATTGGCCCCGCTCCGCGGGATTTAATCAACAGTTGGAAAACCTTTACCACCGGAGGGACAACCTACTACGCCCTCAAGGCAGGAGAATGGCGCAGCACCGCGAGTGGCCGGTACAGCTTTCTTTTGATTGTCGAAGATACGGCGTCACCCGCTAACCATCGTTACTATGATATTCAGCATATCTGGCTCGATAACAAACAGATATATGACACCGTTCGGATTGTTAAATTTCAGCGATTCATTGACGGAGTCTGGAGTGATATTCCACCCTGTACGGATTGGGTCGTGAGCTTCGGTAAAATCCGTATTGTGGGTCTTGCGTGGGATCCCATCATTGATGAGGCATGGTGGCCACCGGTTGTCCCGAACGATAACTTTAGCCACTACCGGCTGGATTACTGGAAGCAATTTGGGTCGCGTCAGGTGTTATTGGGTAAGACCTTTGTGCGTGTGCCCGCGCTGCCCGCATCGCCGCCCGTGACCACACCAACCTCTACTGATGCCGGCGAACTGGCCCTATGGGATTTAACAGCGCTGGACGCAGGGGCAATCCCGTCACCATACATATCACCTTCTGACCCGAAGATTTATCGCGGTGAATCTTGTAGCTACAGCCTGCAACTATTCGCCACCGATTCAACGGCAGTCAACGATAATAGTACGAGGCATCACCGCTACCATCAGGTTGCGGTCAAGATTATCAACGACTTATAGCAACGGAAGAGGATGCCATAACCCGGGATCCGACATTGAATGTGGATGCAGGGTATAAGTATTCGGTTCGTATGGCGTTTCAGGAAATCATGTAGTCACCTCACTGCTGATGAATGATCTCCCGGAATGCCAGACGAGCCAAAGGCTTTCGGCCTGCGCCGTAGGTCAATGTCGGATCCCGGGTCACACGTAAGAGTTTGCCACCATCTCCGACTACGGCAGAATGCGGGTGGACCGACTGATGATCAATAACGGAGTGAATACAGCGTGCATGCGACTTTGCCATTACTGAAACCGAGTGACTTTCCCGCAATTCGACGCAAGAAACTGGAAACGCTACAGGTAAATCTGGGCTATCTGTGTAATCAGACCTGCCTGCATTGCCATGTCAATGCAGGCCCGAGGCGCAAGGAGATTATGACAGATGATACGGTTCGGACCGTACTGGAGTTTCTGGCTGTATCCAACGTAAAAACACTTGATTTAACCGGTGGTGCGCCGGAAATGAACCCATATTTCCGCGAAATGGTCGGCAGTGCGCGAACATTGGGGATCACCGTAATGGATCGTTGTAATTTGACCATTCTGGAAGATCCGGATTATGGAGGTATGGCGGAATTCCTGGCCGAAAATGAGGTGGAAATCGTTGCTTCCTTACCTTGCTATCTGGAAGATAACGTCAATGCGCAACGTGGGAAGGGCGTGTTCGGGAGGAGCATGGACGCCTTGAAACGTCTGAATGCGTTCGGTTATGGCAGGGAAAGGTCGGGGTTGACCCTGAACCTTGTTTACAATCCTCTGGGGCCAGGCCTGCCGCCTGATCAGGAGGCTCTGGAGGGAATCTACAAGAAAGAGCTGAAACGCCGATATGGAGTGGAGTTCAACCGCCTGTTTACGATTACCAATATGCCGATCCAGCGCTTCGGAAGTACGTTAATTTCCAAAAGGAAATTTTCGGATTACATGCAATTGCTGAGAGACGCCTACCGAGAGGAAAACCTGGATGGCGTGATGTGCCGCAGTTTGATCAGCGTGGATTGGCAGGGTTTCGTTTATGATTGCGATTTCAATCAAATGCTGGGATTGCCTTTGAGCAGGAAAGGAAAGCCACGCATTCATCTCTCTGAACTGATTGGGGAGGATATCGAAGACAATCCCGTTACTGTAATGGATCACTGCTATGGCTGTACCGCCGGGCAGGGATCCGGTTGCGGTGGAGCGCTGGAACAGGCAGGGATAATCCCGGGATAATATGCAGAATATGGAACCGAACGGATTCCTGATATACTGCAACCTAGATCCTGCAAGTGTTTGCACATACATAGCGCAACCTCTTGATTCACCTGAGCTATTGAAAAAATACTCATCACCAATGAGGTGACTACATGTTTTTTCAATACGCCATGTAAACCAATATATTACACTCTGCACGCACAAACACTTGCAGGATCCAGGTGCAAAGCAATCGGAAACAAGGAGTTATTGACCCTATGAGCATGCAGGAAAGCGTACTGGATCGCTATTCGGATGGCGCGGAGTTACGTCAGGAGGATTTGTGTTGTCCGGTGAATTACAACCCGGAGCTATTGAAGTTGTTACCCGAAGAAATCATTGAGAAGGACTACGGTTGCGGCGATCCGTCCGCCTATGTGCATCAAGGCGATACGGTGCTCGATCTCGGTAGTGGTGGCGGCAAGATTTGTTATATGGCGGCGCAACTGGTGGGTGATGCGGGTCATGTGATTGGCGTTGATATGAACAACGATATGCTGGCGTTGGCGCGCAGGCATCAACCGGACATGGCTGAAAAGATAGGTGGCGATCGCGTATCTTTCCATAAAGCATACATTCAGGATCTGGCGCTGGATCTGGATGCGACGGAACAATGGCTGGGCGAGCATCCTGTCAGGAACGGCAATGACCTGGCCGCCTTGAAGCAATTCCAGCATAATCAACGATGTGAGCGTCCATTGATTGCGGATAGCAGCATTGATCTGGTGGTGTCCAATTGTGTGCTGAATCTGGTGGATGCTGTTGAAAAGGACCGGTTGATTCATGAAATCTTCCGGGTACTCAGATCCGGCGGGCGGGTGGCAATTTCCGACATTGTATCAGACGAAGAAGTACCCGAACATTTACAGCACGATCCGGAATTGTGGAGCGGATGTATTGCCGGAGCATTTCAGGAGTATGCATTTATCAACGTGTTTCTGGACGCAGGCTTCATGGGCGTCGCCATTGACAAATGGGACGAGAAACCATGGCAGGTGGTGGAAGGGATTGAATTCCGGTCGGTGACGCTGACCGCCACCAAGCCGGAAAATACCGAATGCCTGGATGGCGGCCATGCCGTGATCTACAAGGGACCGTTTTCCGAGGTGCGCGATGACGACGGACACGTTTATCATCGTGGCGAGCGCATGGCCGTATGTCAGCATACCTACCGTTTCCTCACGGAAGGGCCGTTTGCCGGGCATTTCGTTGGTATTAAACCGGCCAAGACATCCAGGCCGGGTAAGTTTTGCGCCCCTGCCGGAACGCGCCGGCCTGCTTCGATGACCAAAGGCGGTACGCATTCCGGCTCCAGCGACAAGATCTGCTGCTAGGACTGCCCTTGCTTGCCCCTTTGTCCGCACCGAATCCCTCGTCCCCCAGGGGATATACCCGCTTGCGCAAGCGCAATTCACCTGATCGGTCGTCCGTAGGCACGGCTACGCCCTTCTTTCTCAGAATCCGTTGCGGACAAAGTTCCTGCGCAAACATCACGGCGATTTATGAACAGTGCGGGTTAAATGGCGCAGATGGAAACCGGCGGACTTTAAATCCGGGAATATTCTTTAACAATAATTTACCGTAAAACTTCGTACAGATTCTGGGATCAAGCACAATAATATTTCCAGCATCATGTTCCGTCCGAACCAGACGCCCAACCATCTGGGTCAAACGCATCGACGCCATGGGCAACATATAATCATTGAATGAATGACCACCGGATTTTTTTATCCAGTCCAGACGGGCCTGTTCCATTGGCGTTGAAGGAACCGCAAAGGGCAGGCGGGGGATGATCACCGTTGTGCAAAAATCACCTGGCAGATCAATACCCTCGGCAAAAGAGGCCAGGCCAAATATAATGCTGGTTCGACCCGCCTCAATCGCTTTTTTGTGCCTGGCGATCAGGCTTCTTTTGGGCATCGATCCCTGAACCAGAACAGAGCCGGATATAAGGCCGTCAGCCTCAAGAATCTCTCGGACGCGGTGCATTTTTCGCGCACTGGTAAATAACACAAGTACGCCCTTTGATCCTTTTTCCACAACGCCTGAAAGAATGTTCGCGGTCAATTGCTCATGCCCTTCATCATCCGGATTCGTGGCATCGGCAGTGATATAGACCGTCGATCTCTCGTACTGAAAGGGAGAGAGGAAATGGTATGTTCCCACCCCCCTGGCGGTACGGCTTAAACCGGACTCCTGAAGAAAGCGGTCGAAGCTTCCCAATGCGCGCAAGGTTGCTGAATAGGCGATGGCTGCCCTGGCTCTGCTCCATAGAAATTCATTCAGGTACTCCGATGCGAATGTGGGAAATGCATTGAACTGGTGATCCGAATTCCCGAGTTTTTCAATCCAGCGCGCCGTCGGCGGCAAGGCGGAATCATCTTCCTTCAGGAGCATGACGGCGCAATCGGACAAATTTTTTATTCGATGATGAAAAAAACCAAAATTGGATTGAATTCTTTCCACCGCCGCATGGCCCATGCTGGTTTTTGCATCGTCGGTTGTGCATACCTTGAGGATATTGGCAACGCCTTTAAGCAGTGATTCAGACTGATGAACCATGGCCTTCACGGATTCAGCACATGATGCCGGCACGACATCAAATAGCCATGAGCCATCCTTAAACATGGTTTCATTCTGATCAATCGATGATTGGAGATCCTGGATCGATTGTTTCAGGTGATCGATCAATTCACCGGATTGGTTAATAATATCGTTCACCGGATCCGGAAGCATGGGAACTTTCCGTATTCGGTTCAAAAGTTTCTGATAGCCGCCCAACCATTCCTGTGATCCTTTCACGCGGAAGATCGAGCCAAAGTGCCGGACCGCGGTATCGGGCAAACGATGGGCCTCGTCGAGCAGATAAACCGTATCCTTCGGTTTGCAGGGAATCACGACGCCGCCGCCTAATGCAAGGTCGGAAAGCAGCAGATCGTGATTGACGACAATGACGTCACATTCCCGTAAATGTCTACGGGACTTGAAGTAAGGGCAACTTTTGTATAATGAGCAACGCCTGCCGAGGCAGGCATGGCCGTCGATGGTAATGCGCGCCATAGTGCCGGAAGAGACGGGTTTCGGGTACGCATCAATATCCCCGTTCCATGATTTGTCATGAAACGCCTGCGCTATCTCCTGCAGCTCGTATTCATTGGCCGGAAAAGAAGCGGTATCGCTGCCGGATGGAAAATCCTGCCCACCAAACAATGCCAATGTCTGATCATCTGTTTTTATTCCGGGAGAAAGAAGCTTTTTCGGACACATGTACCTTCCCCTGCCTTTGGCAAGAGCCGAGATAAAATCCTGGCCAAGCATTTTGCACAGGGCAGGCAAATCATGACCGATAATCTGCTCTTGAAGGGCGATGGTTCCCGTCGAGTAAACGATGGGAGGCGAATCCCCGTCATCAGTCTCCCTGCGCATCAACAACGCAGCCATCAAACCGGCATAACTTTTTCCGATACCTGTTCCGCCCTCGCATACGCACAGGCCGCCGTCGCGAAGGGTCTTGACGATAACGGCAGTCATCTTTTCCTGATCTGTACGCCGGCAGAGACCATGCCGGTACAGCTTTTCAAACCATGTATTCAAATTATCCCTTTATTCTGTCCGCTTGTCTCCTACAATTCGGAGAAGTTCCGGTATAAACCGGCTGAATTCGGCAGCCATCAGGGCAAAATCCGCATCAAAACGGGCCAATTCGTCATCTCCGCTCTGATTGGCGGACTCGTCAACAAGCGTTGAGTCGAATTTCAACTGTTTAAGCGTCAAGTCATCAGCCAGCACAAACGACATACGGTCGCGCCACTCAAGCGCCAGCTTTCTGACACTCATGCCATCCGCCAGATGCGCATGCACCTTATCGCACATCACCTCGAAATGGTTGCAACGCATCACGCCGACGCTGGCCGTATCATGCATCTCGCATGCATCTCCGATCACAAACCCGTCCGGCAGGATCTCCGGTTGCATGAGCCACTGCGTCATGGCTGATTCCGCCGATCTTTCCGTTTCCGGCAGCACCACGGGCAGGACGCCCAGCGTTTTGTTCAGGACTTCGATGATATCGTCGGCTCCGGCTTGACTGGCGGCATCGATGATTAACCAGCCATCCACAGGCAGGATGCACGCATAGATATGACTGGATCGTACCAGCGCTCGTGGCAGAAGCCCGGTTAGCACGCTCTCGCGTATCTCGCCTTTTTCCTTGCGTCCGACCGTGCGGCCCGACTGCTCGATCTCGAACACTTTGGCCGCCACCTGCTCACGCACCACGGAAGCAGGCAAGACCTTGTCTTCACGGCGCAGGCAGACCATCAGATTGCCATCCGTCTCATGCACCAGCATATGCCCCGACGGGCCCAATGGCTCGATCCATCCGCTACATGTAGTTTCCATCTGACCGCATGGACGGCAGCGCTTTCCTTCAAGCGCCTCGTTGAACTGTTTTCCGGTCAGTCTGAACGGCTCGGTAAAACGATAAAAATGGGCATTCCTGAACCACATAGGGCACCTTCCTGAATAGAGTTTTGATTGCATAACGCTAATGCAAGCGACGGCGGGATTCCATCGGGATTTTATTCCGGATTCTTTGCGTCCTCGTTGACCAATTTCGCCTGCGCCACCATGGATGCGAGTTCCACATCCGGCCAGTCCATATGCCGGGGAAGATCATGCGCCGTCCGCATAACGACCGGATACCCGGCTACGGACATTCCTCTTTTCCGGTTACGATTATTGTTTGATGCTAACGACTCAGCACCCCCTGGATTTTGTTCTCTGGCAAGGCGCGAGAAGCGCAGAATCCGTAGCATATGGGTCATATGTGAGGATTTGAGCATCGCAGGAACGCCGCCAGAGGGCAAAAGACGGGGGGTGCCGAGTCGTTACGTTTGATGAATATCAAGGTGCTAAAGCCCAACCCTTATATGGTTGCGGTTATTGCCGTTCATGTGGCATCGGGTTTCACCTCCTCATTCGGGGGTTCATTACGAGCAATCAATGAGTTCCACGAATGGC
>CAYOUW010000014.1:0-27601 GCA_964407235.1 uncultured Zetaproteobacteria bacterium
CTCCATCTCTGCCAGAGATGAGTTCCACTTTTACAGAAGACATGCTGCACTAACACATTCAACTGTATGATTCGCATCATGAGCAAGACAATCATGTGTCAAGGGGTCTCGTCAGTTCGCCGTTGCATGACCACATGACTGCCGCGCTGTCTGACCTTCTCAAAGCAGTGAGCGGCCAGAATCGCACAAACCTGTTTTCCGGAAAACGGTTTGATCTTACCCAACCGCAACTTCCAGTTGGGTGACATACACCTCGCCATGCAAGCGCTGGCTCGCTTCCCCGGTGGAATTCATAAAACCCTTCATCTTTTTTGTCCGGTAGAAACCGGATAGGCTTGCGCCATGAAAAAAATACTGAGGAAAATTATTTTTCCGACAGCCGGACTTGGAACCCGCTTCCTCCCCGCCACCAAAGCCAGCCCCAAGGAAATGCTCACCATCGTGGATAAACCACTGATTCAATATAGCGTTGAGGAGGCGCTGGCTTCCGGCATGGATGAAATCATTATGGTGACCGGGCGCGGCAAACGGGCGATTGAAGATCATTTCGATATTTCAGCCGAACTGGAAGCCAACCTGAAATCTGCTGGAAAAAATGAAACATATCGTGAGATCTCACACATATCGCGCATGGCCGAAGTGGCTTATGTGCGCCAGAAACAGGCTCTGGGCCTGGGTCATGCCGTGGCCTGCGCCACCCATTGGGTGGGCAATGAACCCTTCGGCGTGGTGCTGGCGGATGAATTGATTATTGCTGAAACGCCTGCAATGCGGCAACTACGCCAGGTCTATGAACAAACGGGTAGATCCGTGATTGGTTTGATGCGGGTTCCGGCCCGCATGGTTAGCCGTTATGGCATCGTAGAGGCCAGCCAGGAGAAAAACGGCCTGTTCCGGCTACGGAATATGGTGGAAAAGCCGCCAGTCGAGGAAGCTCCGTCCGATCTGGCGATTATTGGCCGGTATATTTTCACGCCACGTTTGCTTGAATTGCTGGCAGACGCGGTGCCGGGCAAACTGGGAGAGATTCAACTGACCGATACGATTGCCTGCCTGGCCAAAGAAGAGCCTGTTTACGGGGTGATTATCGAAGGAAAACGTTTCGATGCAGGCGATCCTCCGGGGTTTCTCATGGCCAATGTGGAGCTGGGTCGGCGTCATCATAAATATGGAGAAGCATTTACCGATTTCCTGCGTCATCTGAAATGATGCAAGCCAAATGAAACAGCGGAAAAACATCCTGTCGCTGGACGCAGCTTTTGGTTCCGCCTGCGCTTGTCTGATACGACAGGATGGGAGATCATTCCATGCCGCCAGTGCATCGGGCAAGCCCCATTCACGGACAATTCTTCCTATCCTGGAGTTTCTGCTGGCCGAAGCGGAACTGGACTGGAAGGCGTTACAATTACTTGGTGTTGGCGTGGGTCCGGGATCCTTTACAGGCCTGCGCGTCGCTGCCGCAACGATGGCCGGCATCAATGCGGAACTTCGTCTGCCCATGCTGGAATTTTCATCACTGGCCATTACCGCCCGGCAATCCGGCGTTCATGATCCCGTCTGGGTTATTGAGGATGCGCGCGCCGGTCATGCCTGGCTTGGGCGTTATCAGGAAGGCGTGCCTCTGGAAAAAGATCGGAACCGGCCATGGGATGAGGTTGACCGCATGCCCGTGGACGCCTATCTCACACAGACGCCAGCCACGGTGGATTTACCCGGTCGGGAACATCTTCCCCTTGAGCTGCCGCGCAGTGAGGCTCTGGCGATTCTGACCCGCCAACAGGCAAGCAAACTGGTTAACCCGGATATCCTTTCCCGCTTTACCAAACTTGCCTACCTGAGCTCTTCCCAAGCAGAACGAAATGCCCGCCTCACTTAATCCCACCCATATCCTGTTTGTCTGTCTGGGGAATATCTGCCGCTCGCCGCTGGCTGAAACCATCGTACGCGAACGCGCCCTTGTCCGAGGGCTGGATCGACAGTTCTGTTTCGCTTCGGCAGGAACAGGCGACTGGCACATTGGATCGGGCGCCGATATCCGATCAGTGGCCACCGCTAAAACACATGGCGTTGACCTGAGCAGACATCGGGCCATACAGATTACGCCACCGGATATTTCCTGCTGGCGCTGGTTTGTGGCCATGGACGCAAATAACAGAGAAGATTTATTGCTCATGGGGGCAAACAGGGAAACCGTACTGATGATGCGACAGTTTGAATCGGAGGCGAATACTCCGCCGGATGTGCCCGACCCTTATTACGGTGGCAACGACGGTTTTGAAAATATGTTCCATCTGCTTGCGGCAAACGCCGATCCGCTATTGGACTATCTGATTGCCAACACTGGATTATCAACATGATGCGGAGAAAATTCAGCCCGTCTTTTCAGGGAGCGTGCGATGATTTTTGGAAAACTTTCCGTAGCCCGGCGCAGGATACTGTTGCTGATCGTCCTGCCCGCAACAGGATTGGCTATTGGTGCTTATTTTTATGTACAAAGCCTTTCCTACGCGACAACCGATGATGCATTCATCAAGCAGGACAAAGTCTATGTGGCAACCGAGGTTAGCGGACGACTGCGCGCCCTGCCCATCCATGAATATGAGCAGGTTAAGGCGGGAACCTTATTGCTGCAACTGGACAAGACCCAATTTACATTGTCGTTACTTGCCGCCCGGGCCAACCTGGATCAGGTTAAAAATGACCTCGAATCCCTGATTGCCGAATATCACTTGAAGAACACGAAACTGGTTCGCGCCAATAGCGATCTCGCCTATGCTCAGCGCAATTACGCCCGCATTCGTAAAGTCGCCAAACCCGGTTTTGCCTCTGGTTCCACATTGGATCAGGCCCATCAACGCTTTGAAGATGCGAAATTATCAGAGGCGTCGTCGCGTCAAGCCATTGACATGGTCAGGGCCAAACTCGGCGATGACCCAAACAAGCCCATCGATCAATTCTCAAGCTATCAACAGGCGGTAGCGGAACGTGATTTGGCTGCGCTTCGCCTTAAAAAAACGGCTGTCTACGCGCCGATGGATGGCACTGTCGGGCCCCTTGCCGTCCAGCCGGGTGATTTTATTCCGGCTGGCAGATCGTTGTTCCCTCTGGTTGCTACGTCGTATTATGTGCAAGCCAATTTTAAAGAAACCGAACTGGCCCATATTCGATCCGGGCAACATGCCGAGATCACGGTGGATGCTTATCCGCACCGGGTTTGGAAAGCCACCGTCAAACGCATCAGCCCGGCCACGGGCTCGGAGTTTTCTTTGTTGCCGCCCGAGAATGCATCCGGGAACTGGGTTAAGGTCGTCCAGCGTGTCGCCGTACGCTTGCGGCTTGAAAAAATGGCCGATTCGCCGCCGCTCAGGAGTGGATTAAGCGTTCATGTCAGCATCGATATTCGTGGGCCAACGACAAAACACCAGGCGGATGAGTAGCAGTTCCGTTCATGCGTTTCGTCATTGGCTTTCATGACAATATTCGCTAAAATTAAACTCACGTGATCCGGAGCTCCGGCATAGATACGACACCCGCAAATGCGCCGGGCTTGCGCCGGGGCGTCGTTACTTTTGCAATCATGCTGGCAACCGTAATGGTGGTGCTGGACACGACGATCGTGAACGTTGCTTTGCCGTACATGCAAGGAGGCCTTTCGGCCACGCGCGATCAAATTACCTGGGTTCTGACTTCTTATATTGTCGCCACCGCGGTGATGACGCCCGTGACAGGCTGGATCGCCGGCAGGTTTGGCCGAAAGCGCGTGATCCTGTGGTCGGTCATCCTGTTTACCGGCACCTCGATGATGTGCGGTATGGCGCAATCATTATCAGAGATCGTCATTTTTCGTTTGTTACAAGGCATGGCCGGGGCTGCCCTTATTCCATTATCTCAATCCATTCTTCTGGATACCTATCCACGCGAGCGGCACGGATCAGCCATGGCATTGTGGGGAATGGGCATCATGATCGGACCGATCCTTGGTCCGACGCTTGGCGGAATCCTGACTGAATACGCCAGTTGGCACTGGGTATTTTTCATGAATCTTCCCATCGGCATTCTGGCAGGCGCAATGATTGTCGGCTTTCTTCCCGAAACGACAAGAAAACCCGATATTCCCTTTGACTTTCAAGGATTCCTTTTACTCGGCATGGCGGTTGCCTCCTTGCAGTTGCTACTGGATCGGGGTGAACAGCTCGGCTGGTTTTCATCCACCGAAATCATCGTTGAATCCATCCTGGCGGGGTATTGTTTTTACGCCTTTCTGGTACATGCCTCCACCACCCGGCATCCGTTTCTGGATTTACATTTATTAAGGGATCGGAATTATTCAAGTTCCCTCATCCTGATCTTCATCATGGGTATCGTTCTCTTCGCCACCCTGGCTTTAATGCCACCCTTTTTACAAAGTTTACTGGGTTACCCTGTTATGACGGTCGGTCTTGCGCTCGCCCCACGCGGTTTGGGCACGATGTTCGCCATGATGATTGTCGGCCGATTGCTCAAACATGTGGATGCCCGGCCGATTATCACCTTTGGCTTCGCATTAACAGCCGAATCCTTGTGGGAAATGAGCCTGTTTAGCATGGACGTCGGTATCGGAACCGTGATTCGCACCGGCATCATTCAGGGCATCGGTCTGGGATGTGTTTTCGTACCCTTATCGACCATTGCCTATGCAACACTCGCCCCTGAACATCGTGACGAAGCCGCGTCGGTTTTCAGCCTGATGCGGAATATTGGCAGCAGCATCGGTATTTCGGTTGTCTTTGCCAGGCTGGATCGTCTTGCGCAAATCAACCATGAATATCTCGGCTCCCACGTCACATCATTCAACCCCTGGTTCCGGGGCGTGGATACCCCCTCCTCCATAGAACCATCAAGCACTCACGGGTTGGCGTTACTCAATGGATTACTCACACAACAGGCTGATTTGATCAGTTTTTTAGGTAATTTCCAGGCCATGATGGCACTGTCTCTGTTTGCTATCCCCCTGGTATGGATGATGAAAAATTCAGTAAGAAAAGCCTGAACGATTCATGAACCGCCCTGATGATGGCGCTTGCTCTGCTACCGCCCTCGCGAGTTTCATGGCCTAAAGATTATTTTGTTCCTGCCGATATATCTTTTGAATCTTAAATTCCACAAAGGCTTGTGCGATATATCCGTGAATGCTTACGGGATTCGGATTTAATATAAAAACCGGAGGGACTCTGGCATGACCAGCGAATCAACACCTGAAATTGCAACGCCGCTGAAGGGATTTGAAAGGGTCAATATCAAGCAGCGGATGATTTTAATCAGCGCTATCGTAATCATCGGCACGATGGGCGTGGGCGCGGTGCATCAGCGTACGATCAACCAACTGGAAGCTGTCGATTTCAAAGCATCGACCGCTTCGGCGCAGATGGAAATACTGAATGGGCTCACCGAAGATGCCGCAAGAATGAACGGCATGGCCATGGCCTTCGCGAGAGGCGATGCGGCGGCAGGCAAGAATGCCGCAGACTTGATGAGCGCCATTAAAGGTCGCTTCAAAACCCTGATTGCCGGCGCTATCAACGATGAGGCCAAAGCAGGCGTCGTCGTGGCGCAAAAAGGCATGAAACAGTACAGCGCCGAGTGGGGTAAAGTCCGCGCCCTTCGCGAAAGGCTGGGGCTTTCGCAAAAGAAAGGGTTACGCGGCGAACTGCATAACGCCGGGTATGCGGCGGAATCCGCGCTCAGAGAAGCGCATGCCGGAGATATGACCATTTCCATGCTGATGCTGCGCCGCGACGAAAAGGATTTCATACTGCGTGGCGAGAACAAATATGTGCGCACATGGAACGAGGAGTCGGCCAGGTTTGACCGCCTGCTGGCCGCGTCCCGCCTGTCGGCCAGCCAGAAATCGGCCATTGCCCGATCCATGGACGGTTATAAACAGAGCTTCTCCGCCTATGTGAATAACGCAACGGCGCTGGCTTCAGCCAGCGCAACCCTGAATGGGGACTACGAAAATGTGATTTCGCCCGGACTGAACGGCACAGACGAAGAGTTGGTCGATATCCTGGATAACTACTCAAGCAGGGCCAGGAGCGTGCATAACTCCGCAGGTACGGCGTACTGGGGTGGATTATCGTTGATCCTTGCTATCTGCGTCGCCCTGATCATCCTGATCGGCAGAAGCATTGTGGCTCCTCTGGGCAAGATTGAGCAGGCTATGGATGCACTGGACGATGGCGACACTTCGGTTAACCTGGACGATGTCCGCATGGCCGGGGTTATTGGCGGTCTGGTTGAATCCTTCGACAAATTGAAAATCACGGTCATCCGCGCCTTTACGCTGGGCCAGGTCACCGAACTGATGCCGGACGCCATCATGCTGGCTGATAAGGAAACCTTGACCATCCGCTACCTGAATCCGGCGGCGCTGAAATTATTCAAATCTATCGAAAACTTCCTGCCCTGCCGAGCGGATGAAATCGTGGGCCAGAACATTGATATATTCCACAAGAACCCGGCGCACCAACGCAAATTTTTGGCCGATAAATCCAATCTTCCAGCGGCAGTCTCTTTTGTCGCGGACGACAAACATATCGCCTTTTCGGTCTATGCCGTGGATAACGCGCAGGGAGAATGGGAGCAGATCATGGTTTCCTGGAAGGATGTAACCGAGGAAGTCGAGATGTCCAGCGCCTTCGAGAATCACATCGGCGGCGTGGTGCAGGATTTGATTGCCTCTTCGGGCCAGATGCAGGTGTCTTCGAAAACCCTGTCTTCCATGGCTGAGAAATCCTCGGCCCAGGCCTCGGCAGTCACCCGGAATGTGGATGAAGCGGCGCAAAATGTCGCCACGGTGGCCAGCGCAGCCGAGGAGCTCTCGGCTTCCATTGCGGAAATTTCGCGACAGATAGGCGAAGCGGTGAGCATATCCGACAAGGCTGCAAGCGAGGCTGAATCCAGTAATGCGGTGATGCAGCGGCTGGCACAGGCTTCACAGGAAATCGGCGAGGTGATCCAGGTAATCACCGATATTGCCGAACAGACCAACCTGCTGGCGCTCAATGCCAGTATCGAAGCGGCCCGTGCCGGTGATGCCGGACGCGGATTCGCCGTGGTGGCCGGCGAGGTCAAGGCGCTGGCCAATCAGACGGCGCAGGCGACCAAAAAAATATCGCAACAGATTGCCGGCATTCAGGCGGAGAGCGGGCAGGCTGCCGATGCGATTGCCCATATCGGGGAAGTCATCGCCAAAATGAATACCATCAACTGCGCCATCTCGGCCGCCGCTGATGAACAGAATCAGGCGACACGCGAAATTGCCCGGAGCGCCCAGTATGCCAGCGAGGCGGCGCGCAACGTCACCGAGGCGATTGGCGGCGTGCAGGAGGCCGCGGGCGATACCGGCAAGGCCGCGGTCGAGGTGCTGGAGGCTTCCGGTGACATGCGGGGAAAATCGGAGGATCTGAATCATCGCGTCGCTGATTTTTTAGAAACATTACGCCGGTAGAAGACGCTCGCATGCCTGAAAGAGGAATGAACCCTTCACAAACGCTCATTACGGCGGGCAAAGTACGGCCGTCTTCCGGAGTCGGAATTACCACGCCGACTTCGGCGCCTCGCAATGATGTTTCCGGATCCGCCGCGGACGAAGCACGACCCACACGACTGGAATGGCTGTTGTTGGGCGAACGCGCCTTCTCACATCCGCGTTATGCCATTCTGATTATCGCGGCGCTGTCGCTCTGCGTTTTCGAGCGCTACCTGCCGGTACTTGTCATGCTGGTATTCTTTTTCTCCATTGAAATGGGTTTGCGCTTCTGGCTGCAACAGGCGCGCGGCTTTCGGAACAAATCGGAACTGGGGTTTCTGGCGCTGGATATGCTGGCGACCATCAGCCTGTTTTCAGCCATCCTGATGCCCGCCAGCCTCATGGCCTCCGGCATCTATTTGCGCCTGGCACGATTGCTGCGCGGCATGTACATGCTGAGAATGTTGCGTGTATTCCGTTTTCTCACCTTCGACACCATGGTCTATTCGATGGGTTATTCCGTTTCCGTACTGCTCCTGGCGGCCATCGGGATACTGGCACCATCGGTCGCCCTGTATATTGGCGTGGTATTAATTCTGGAGGCGGCATGTCGTGCCGCCGGCGTGGTGCAAACGCTGGAGGGCGGCCTGCGCCGTAACGGAGAACTGGGTTTTGCCGCGCTGGACATGGCAGCCAGCGTATCGTTGCTCGGCCTCACCCCTCATGTCGCGTCCGCATGGGTCACGCTACGCGCTTTACGTTTCCTCATCATGCTCAATCCACTGGGTAATCTTGTCGGCGCCCTGAAAATCGTATTTGGGTGCGATGAGGTGCGTAAGGAAACATCCATGCTGGTCGGAATGTTTGTTCTGCTCATGGCGATGACTGCCGCCGCCGTATTGTATCTCTATCCACGCATGGATTTAAGCGGCGACCATATCCTGAACCAGGATGATTACACCCCGTGGCAGGTGCTTCTGTACGGCTTTCGCATACTGCTTGATCCGGGCAATGCGCCAGTCGACGCATTTTCGCCATGGTTGGCCGCCACCACAATGCTGATCGTACTTTCCGGCGTATTTTTCTTTGCGCTGTTTGTCGGCCTGGGATCGAATGTCATGCATTACCTGCTCGAAGAGCTGGTCAATTCCCCACTGTCCGCACGGGAATCATTGCTCTTTGCCGGCAACAATGAACAGGCGCTGGCGATTCTGCGGGTGTTCGACCGCATGTGCGCGCGCATGCGCCGTTCGTTCGCCTCGGCCTGGTTTTTCTTCGGCGAGGCGCGCCCCGGCGCACGGCAGATCGGGCGCTGGCTGGCGGTGCGTCAGGTAGAGCGGGGTGAACGCCGGATTGTCCGGCGCTTTCGTTTATCCGGCATCCGTACCACGGTGTTGTTTCAGCAGGCGTGGCGGAGCACGCGAGGAAGCCATACCCTGGCCGATCTGCACGCGCTGGCGCGGGAGGTCGAGACAAATCCGTATCGAAAGGCGCGCAGGAAAACAAGCCGCCAGAGTGATACCGGCTGCGGCAATCAACAGGGCATTGTGATTTGTGACAGTGCATTGCCCAGCCACGCGCACGAGGTCTATACGGAATCACTCGGTATGCGGGTGCTTGATTCATCGGCGCTAAAAGCACGCATGCTCTATCAGATGCATCACTGCGCCCATATGCCAGAGCTTGGCGTGCGTATGCTTGATGCGGTCAATGGTGAAACCGGCTTGTATGCGCATCGCTGGACCGCCGAACTGATCCCGGATGGTGCGGGAAGCCTGATCCGGCATCAGGATAAAACCGTCCGGCTGGAAACATGGTTAACAAGATGCTTTGAACAAGGCCTCAATATACTGGCAGCCCGCTACGCCGATAATCATTATGTACTGTTCAGCAATCTTAAAGATATCAGAGAGAACACGGCGTTGACGGATCTTGCGGTTCTGGGTCGGGAACCTGGCCTGTGGGGAGCGATCCTGCGCGGCGCCATGGATATGGCGGATAACGCAGCGGTGGCGCCGAAAGACGGCAACGCAGCGCTGGCGCCGTTTACATGGCCGGAAACCTGGGATTTGCACATGATTTTTATCGGGTGGCATGATGGTCTTCCCGCGATGATGGAGGAGATGGCGAAAAAGCATCACAAACTGACCATCCATGTCCTTACGCCTGGTGATGACGCCGCCTTGCAGCACAAGCAGAGCAAGATGGAGAAGGCCGCGGAGCGCGTCGCCTCCAATACGCCCCAATGCGCACTGAAAGCCATAGCCCACCCCTGGGATGGATTGGACGGCGAAGCGCTGGCGCCGCTGCTCAAGGGATGTAAGGTGATTATGCTGTATCCGGAAGACGTCCAGGATGACACGGAAGATTCGGTGCTGGAATTGTGGTTTCACGCGGTGGCGCGCCTGCTGGATGCGCGCAAGGCGAAAGTCAAGTGGTGGACGCCGCCCAAACTGATGGTGCTGCCGCGCGATGCCGCCAGTGTGCCTCCCCTGCGTCGGGCTGCCTGCGCCTATACGTATCTGGACATTGATGTCGGATCGCCGGATGCCTTCCATGACGTGTTCATGGCGCGGCAGCTACTCTCCTGCGCATTGTATCAGAGTAAACCCGAAGCCATGCGGCAGGAGATCAAGGTCTACGATTTCATGCATGAAATGTTGGGTGATGCGGTCATTGTCGAGGGCGTGGATGCCTGCCATTTGCTGGCCAATCCGTCAGCCAGATGGTCGGACATCTACCGCGAGGCATGGAACCGTGGCTGGATGCTGACCGCCTACCTGTTACCCGAACAGGATAATGCGACGCATGAGATATACAAACTCGTGGAAACCCTGTTCCCGGCTGAGAATGGCCAGTCCGGCAGCCGCATGCATCTGCTCGCGGGAAGCCGGATTGATGAAATGGATGCGCCGATCCATGCGGCGCGCTTGCTGTTCTGCCGCCGCGGCGTACTGCCGGAAACAACCCGGACGCAAGAAGATCATGAGATCGCGACAAAGGGTGAATCTGGCACGATGGATGCTTCCCGGATGAAAGACGCCCCGTCATTGAGCGGCGCTTCCGGTACAGGCATGGAAAAGCCGGAGCATAACCGTCACGGTGACATTGAAAGTGAAATAAAAGAACAAACACCATTGCTGTGCGAAACAGCCAGGGAAGGAGAAATCATGCCAAGTTCCGTCTGGCCGAAAACAGCCGATAAAAAACTGCTCGTCGTTTTGCGAAAACAGGTGTCAGGATCACTCGATCTGCTCAACAGGAGTACCGAAGACGGCCTGATCAAACTAACCGGTGTGATGGATCGTGATACCGGGGGCGAGCTGGCCGATGACATCATAGGGGCGCTGACTGATTTGCAGAATATTGACCGGGTGATGCAAAGATTAAGGAATGTAGAGAGCTGTCTGGCTGACTGGGCCAGCGCACAGGATGAGCGGCAGCCCATGGAAACGCTGTGGGAAAGTGAAATGGAGAAACGGTATGTCATGGAAGAGGAACGTCAGGTGTTAAGGAGCGAGTCATGAGTGCACCGAGGATATTGATCGTGGAAGACTCGACCATGGTCAGAATTACCGTTAAGCGTACGTTGGCCGCTGTGGATTTCGAAGTGGATGAGGCGCGTGACGGCGTCGAAGGTCTCGCCAAAGCGCAGCAGTCGCCAGTACCCTATGATCTTGTCTTAACCGATCTGAATATGCCCAATATGGATGGCCTGACCATGGTACGGAATATCAGACAATTACCTGCCTATACGGAAACACCGATTGTCATGCTGACCACGGACTCGGGTGAAGAAAAGAAGGCAATGGGCCATAGCTCCGGGATTTCCGCATGGCTGGTCAAACCGTTTGAACCGGACGCGCTGGTCGAGATGGTCGGCAGCATGCTGTTTTGATTTCCCGATCCTCCACATACCCCTCATAAGGAGCGACATCGTGGATGAAGAACTGTTAAGTGAATTTCTCGTTGAAAGCAACGAGAATATGGCTTCCATTGAACAGCAGTTGACGGATCTGGAAGCCAATCCGAAAGATTCCGCACTACTGGACGCCATCTTTAGAACCGTGCATACGGTTAAGGGAAGTTGCGGTTTTATTGGTCTGACTTCGCTTCAGGAGATTGCCCATTCCGGCGAAAACGTGCTGGGAAAGATGCGTTCAACCGGTTATGCCGCCACCCCTGATCTCATATCCATGCTGTTGGAGTGCGCCGATGCTATTCAAACAATTTTAGACGCGCTTGAGGCCAGGGGCCGCGAGCCGGAAGTGGATCACGCCAGCCTGATTCGGCGGTTACATGCAGTCGAACGCATTATTGAGGCGGGCGGAACGTTTGGGGTGGATGATCCGAAGGATGTCGAATCCGGGGGCCCGGATGCGAATCAGCATGAGGGCGCTCCCGATGCAGCGCCAATTGCATGGCTGGAGGGATTTGAGAATGAGTGCCGGCAACGACTCGCCGCTGCTGGCCTGAATACGCCCGAATCGCTATTAAAAACCGGATTTGCAGGGCTCAAGAAGATTAACATGCCACCGGCGCTCGCGCTTCAATTACTTGGTACGGCGAAGTCCGCCGTCAAAATAAAAATACCCGAAACCATTACAGCCGAAGTACAGCCCGCCTCCATCAGGAAAGAAGGCAGGAGCAGAATTAAATCCATCGGAGAAACGGCGGGCGGCGTCCATGTGCAGGAAACGATCCGCGTTGAACTCTCCGTCCTGGATTCTCTGATGAATCAGGTCGGCGAACTGGTATTGACGCGCAATCGACTGATGCAGGTTGTCAACAGCATCGATGCCATGGCCTTTGCCGATCATGGGACGCACCCTCCTCCTGCCGGCCATGCCAATGCCGGACATTTGATACCGATCAGCCGCGATATCGACCATATTACCGAACATTTGCAGGAACAGCTCCTGAAGACGCGAATGCAACCGATTTCCAGCATCTGGGGCACGGTACCGCGTGTGGTTCGGGATATGGGGCGCCAGTTGAACAAGAAAATAAAGGTCGTGATGGAAGGTCAGGACACGGAACTGGATCGTACCATTCTGGCGGCCCTCAAGGACCCGTTGACCCACATCATCCGAAACAGTTGCGATCATGGTATTGAAACGCCTTCGGATCGCCTGGCTGCGGGTAAATCCGATACGGGGACGCTTACCCTCACCGCCAGACAGGAATCCGGTTCCATTATGATTCAGATTATTGATGATGGCGCCGGTATTGATGCGGAGGCTGTGAAAAACAAAGCCGTTGATATGGGTGTGTTGACCGATGATACAGCCAGGGGGATCAGTGATTCCGAGGCCTTGCAACTTATTTTCCATGCAGGGCTGTCCACCGCCAAAAAAGTCAGTAATATTTCAGGGCGTGGCGTAGGGATGGATGTAGTGAAAACTGCCATCGAGAAGGCTGGCGGCAGCGTCAAAATTCAAAGCCAGACCGGTATGGGCGCCACGTTGAACATTCACATTCCACTGACCATGGCAATTATTCCGGCCCTGATCGCGGGTTCCAAAGGCCAACGCTTCGCGATTCCCCAAATGAGTGTCCTGGAATTGCTGACCGCGCATCAGAGCTCACGGGAATGGCGAACGGTCGCGGGCCAGTCGTTTTTCCACCTGCGCGGCCAATTATTACCCGTGATGCGTTTAAGCGATTGCCTGCAACTGGGAGACAACCGGAATGATCACGGCACGATTGTCGTCATCCATGCGGGAAATCGAACATTCGGCATACTTGTAGACAAAATATTTGGTGCGGAAGAGTTGGTCGTGAAGCCATTGGGTGCCCATTTCAGGGAGATGCCATTCTTCGGCGGTTGCAGCATTCTCGGTGATGGCTGTGTCATTCCCATTATGGAGTGCAACGGGCTGGTCCGGTTGTTGCGTCTTTCCGCTGAAGCTGAAGCCGCTACGGGCGTGAAGGAAACAAAGGAGACCGCGGAGAACCGTGATTTACAGTATACGCTGGTTTTCCACGGCAATGGCTCGCGTTTTGCCTTGCCGATGAGGCTGGTGGAACGGTTGGAGGACGTGCCTTCCAGAAGTTTTGAGACCGTGGGAAACCACGAGGTATTACAATACAGGGGCGAAGTCATTCCCGTATTGCGCTGGAACGCGTTGATGGGTCAGAATGATGAATTCATCATGGACGATGAGGCAAAACAGATGTGCCTTATTCTGGCGGATGGAAATAAACGCATGTGCCTGCAAGTTGATACCGTGGAAGACATTCTGGAAACGGAAATTGATCTCAAGATCAAATCCGAAGAGCGGCTGTTGATGGGAACGACCGTGATTCAGGGTCAGGCCACAGCAATAGTGGATGTGTTCGAGGTACTGAAAAAGGCCGATCCCGGCTGGTTTTCCACGAGAAACAACCCCGCCATGGATCGCAGGCGACGGATTCTGTTTGCCGAGGATGCCTCCTTTTTCCGCGGCCTGCTGGTTCCGCTGCTGGAATCCATGAATTTTGAAGTATGGCAAGCCGGCAATGGCATGGAAGCGGAAGAGATTTTAGCCAGAAAATCCCCGGATCTGATTCTGACTGATCTTGAGATGCCCGATGTGGACGGTTACGAACTGGCCCAATGGGTACGGAAACAACCGAATCTCAACCATATCCCGATTGCGGCTCTTACCGCCAATCCGCCCAATGAGCGGAACCTTGGATCCCGGACACCTTTTGATAAAGTGTTAATCAAGATGGATCGATCCGGTCTGGTGGAATATCTTCAGACCGCACTGGACGGGAAACCCGATTCCTTCACGTTCGCGGATCGATCCGGGACCAATGATATGGAAGCCATCGGAGATGTCGTCCATGGATAAACGTATGAGTCGTGATTTGTTTAGCTGCCGCGTGAATCGGCAATGGATTGGCTTCAATATTCGCCATGTCGTTGAGGTCGTTCCACCACAGCCGCGCACCACCATGCCGCTTGCGCCGCCTGCCGTCCTGGGGCTTATCAATCTGCGCGGCAAGGTCATCACGGAACTGGATATCCGTTGTATCGCCGGATTACCGCCGGGAGACAAGGGCGCACCTTACCATATCGTGATTATCCAGTCTGAATCCGGCGAGGATGTAGGGCTGGTTGTGGATGAAGTAGGCGAGGTCGCCGAGATGAATGTTGAACAGTATGAGAAGACCCCGGATTCGCTTCCCGCGCTCTGGCGGCAAATAAGCGATGGCGTATTAAAAAAGGATGATGAGGTGCTCGTCATTGTGAATGTGGAAGACTTGCTGGCGCTAAGTCTGCCCGGCAAAGAGGAGTGACGGATGACTTCTAAAGTCATGGTTGTGGATGATGCCCGCGTCGTGCGCGTTTCGCTTGGCCGTATTATGGTTTCGCTGGGATTTGAGGTAATCAGATGCGAAAATGGTCAGCAGGCCATGGAAGCCGTCGAACAGAATCCCGATGTATGCCTGGTTCTGCTGGATTGGCATATGCCGGTCATGAACGGTTACGATTTTCTGGTGCGGCTGAAGGAAATGCCAGCACATCAATCCTCGCCGCTGGTCATGATGGTGACCACGGAGTCCAATATGCCATCCATGATGAAGGCGCTGGCCGCCGGTGCGGATGAATATGTCATGAAACCGTTTGATACCGACATGATTAAAAGCAAACTGGACATTCTCGGGCTGAAATATCAATCATGATTCGCCTGCTGATTACCAACGATTCACCGGTGTTCCGTCATTTCCTGAACCTTTCACACGCGTTCCGGCAAGCGATCCCGGGATGAGACCGGATGTCGTAGCGATCGGCTCCAGTACCGGCGGACCTGCCGCCTTACATGCCGTTTTAAGCGCCCTTCCCGGATCATTCGGTACGCCCGTGGTGCTGACGCAGCACATGCCGAAACTGTTCCTGAAGTCGCTGGCCGAACGGCTGGAACGGGAAACAGCCCTGCATTGCAGGCTGGCCAGTGATGGACTAATCCTGAAGGCCGGAAATATTTATATCGCCCCCGGTGATACGCACCTTGAATTGGATAGGCTGGGCATGAATCTGGCGTGTCACCTGGTGGATGCGCCTCCCGTACATCATTGCCGTCCCGCCGTCGATCCGATGTTTTTCTCCCTGGCAAAACTGGCGCCGCGCATCCGGACGCTGGCCGTTGTATTAACCGGCATGGGCGAGGATGGCGCGGCGGGCGCCAAAGCTATTGGTGATGCAAGGGGTTACGTCATTACGCAGGATCAGAAGAGCAGCGTGGTATGGGGCATGCCCGGCGCGACGGTAAAATGCGGTGCGGCAAATGATGTGCTTCCCCTCGATGCGATTGCTCCGGCTATCATCAATGCGTGCAGCAAACGGGGTAGATCGATCGGGTCCATTCGTGCAAGCGCCACAGTTTGAATTCATAAGGAATTTTCTGCTACAGCAGAGCGGTCTGGTGCTGGAGAAGCACAAAATGTATCTGCTGCGTTCCCGCTTGCTGCCATTGCTCAAGGAATATGATTTGTCTGATCTGAATGCCCTGGCCGACGCGGTCAGAATGCATCAGAACAGCCGCCTGGCCCGAAGTGTGGTGGATTCGATGACCACCAATGAGACCCTCTTCTTCCGGGATCAGTATCCCTTCGACACTTTGCGCGATATCATGTTACCGGAATGCATCAGCAATAACAGCTCGCCGATTCGTATCTGGTCGGCGGCCGCCGCTACCGGACAGGAAGCGTATTCGCTTGCCATGACCGCTTCCGAAGCGCTTCCCATGGCGGGGACGCGAGTACGTATTACCGCCACTGATATTTCCGATACGGCACTGAGGAAAGCAGCCAGCGGCATCTATACCCGGATGGAAGTACAGCGGGGCATGCCGACCAAACTGATCATCAGGTATTTTGAACAGATTGGAAACAACTGGGCGTTGAAACCTTCCATTCGCGGAATGGTTCAATTCCGGAAAGCGAATCTGATAACGCCGTTACTTTCTTCAGAGATGCGGGACGCCGGACCCTTTGACATTGTCTTTTGCCGTAATGTGCTGATTTATTTCAGCGTTGATACACGCTATAAGGTCATCGATAATCTGGCTCGCTGCATGCGCAAACATGCATATCTGGTGACCGGTGCGACTGAAATTCCGCAAGGCCGGCGCTCTCAATGGGATGCGGTGCATATTGGCAACCGGAATCTGTGGCGATTAACCCAAAAACCATAAGAAGAGAGCGTCATACGGAATGTTATGCCGGGTTATCGGGTTGGGGGAGCCGGCCCATGCCGTGCGTCCGGCCCCGTGAAGGTGAAATAATTCAATCATGATAGCTGTCCAGTACGTTCCACAAAGCGGCAATACACATTCCCGCCGAAAGTGTGGCGAACAGAACCTTTAGCGGCAGCCGCACCATTTCCTCGGAAAACGTGGCATGTAACGAGGCGCTCCAATGCGTAGCGCGTGGTATTATCAGCAGAATACCCAACCATGCCCCCGCCAGAAATGAACTTTGATGCCCAAGAACCCTATGCCAGTCCGCCTCCAGCAGCAGATTGATAAGCACGGCCGCGGCTGCCATGACCGCGCCGCACATGGCGGACGTGCCCACTGCTTGTCTCAGCGGCAATGCGCGCCGCAAAAGCGGCACCAGCATCGTGCCGCCGCCAATACCGAGCATGCCGGAAACATAACCAATCGGTCCCGCATACAATCCCAAAGGCAAGGCAACACCCTTGACGCGAACATCGCGGCCATAGTCCCAGGCAATCCATCCATCAAGCAGCGCCAGTCCTGCGAGGACCGCCGCTTCGGGAACCTTGAGCGTCAACCACAGGCCCAGCGCGGCTCCCGGCACCAGGCCGGGGATCAACTGTTTGAACACGCTCATATCGACATGTCCCAGTCGCCAATGCACCCGCGCGGAAAAGAATCCGGTAAAGACAATCGCACCCATGCTGGCCATGATCGGCGTGGCGATGGTTCCCGGCCCCGCAGGCATCAGGGCATAGAATACCGGCACATAAATCAGTCCGCCGCCCAACCCCGCCAGGCCGGCGAGGGTGCCACCCATCACTCCCGCAAAGAGGCCAACCAGCAAGCCGTAGCCTAATAGATAGAGATCAAATTCCATCATGTTCACATTCCATCCTGGCGGGTTAATTGCCGCCTTGCCACGCCACCCTGCGTCCTTCGATCGAAAAACCTTCTTTAATCATGCGTGTGAGTGTGGCGGGATAGAGCTTGTGCTCCTCGGCGTGAATGCGGTCGAGCAGGGATTCTTCGGTATCATCATCCCGCACCGGCACCGGCGCCTGCGCCAGAATCGGCCCGCCATCGAGAACCTCATCCGCCAGATGTACCGTTACGCCGGTTATCTTGACGCCATAGGCCAGCGCGTCGCGAACCGCATGCGCACCGGCAAATGAGGGCAACAATGCAGGATGGATATTGATGATGCGGTTGCGAAAACGCGCGATAAACTTACCGGAGAGAATTCGCATATAGCCAGCCAGCACAACCCATTGACAGCCGGCCAGATCAATCGTTTCGGCACAGGCTGCGTCAAAGGCAGCACGGTCGGCATAGTCCTTCGGATTCAGGAACCGAACGTCCGCGGCACTGGCATCTCTTGCAATTTTTAGCGCTGGCGCATCGGCCTTGTCGGAAATCACCAACCGCACATCCACCGGGCATTCGCCTCGTTCCGCCGCCTGAAGAATTGCCTTCAGGTTGCTGCCTTTGCCCGATACCATTACGGCGATACGATTCATACTCATTTGCTTTCCACCCTGTCATCCGTATCACTGAAAAAATGTAAAAATGTGTGAAATTATGCACATCTCCGCACGAAGTGCGATAGTCCAGGATCCGCATTCAATGTCGGATCCCGGGGTTAGCTCCTGGACTCATTGGCAGCTTGCTTATCGCGGCTAACACATCCGTAAAAATAATACGCTCTTGCTCCAGACGAAGATGGTCCGCCAACGCATTCCCGCGGAGATCATGATAAAGCGCCGCTTCTTCATCGGTCAGGTGGATTAAATCTTTCTTCTCCTGCTTCGGCTCAAAGTCCCATACGGCCCGGTGCGCCAGCAATGTATGCCGGTCCATCAGAAAGGAACGCACCCGCGGCAGGATTGAACGCAGTTGATTCAGGATGGCAAAACCATGGGTATCCAAATCGCCCCAGTAATACAGTTCACGCTCATCCAGCCACCGGACCTGTTTCAGTGCGTCAAAACCATAACCCGAACCAAACACAATCAAGGCATCGGACAACTCGGGAAAAGCCAGATAATTGATTTCATTTTCAACCATAAAAACACGCCTTATTTGCGACAGAACCTCCTGCTCCAAACGGGCGAAAGCCCTGGCCGTCATCACCACATCCTGCGCGCCATCGGCATGCAACCAATGAATGTTCGCATCCAGCGGGCGCACGCGCAGCATCAACGGCTTATCCAGAAAGCCGTAACGGCGCGTAAAGCCCGACACACGCGAAAAATCATCGTTGATGGCATAAACAGGTAATACCAGATCAAATAATTCCGCCAATACCTGACGATACGATTCGATAAACTTGCTATCAACCCCCGTCAGACTCACCTGCCGCAAATAAACCCCCGGGTTTGGATGTACCCTTATCCACAAACATAAATCGACCAGTTGCGGCCACACAGGTTCCAGCTCCAGTGCTTTGAGCGGACGTTGTAACAGCCAGGATTGTAATTCGGGAAGCCGCGCCAGCATCGTCCGGTACCGCTTGCAAAACCGCCGCAACGACTGGCGTTTCCCGATCAACGCAGCGGCTTGTTCAGGGCTGTCCAGCAGTAATGCGCCGGGTAATTGCTGCTTACCCAGACTGCGGTGGTTGACCGCCCTCCACTCCAGTTGCAGACCGTGTTTTTCAGCAAAGCTCGCCATCAACTTCACCCAGTCCCGCAAGTCGGCAAAGGCATCCAGCATCACTTTGGCGGAAGGCATTCTGAAGGGCATCCTTAACGGAAAAAGGCTCTCCTCCCCCACCGCGGCGCGGCACATACCCCCTCGTATCCAACACCGATCCAGTTGCGATTTAACATCCTCGACCGTCGTCCACTTCACGCAGAAGCCATCTCGCGCTGCTTTTTCTCTTCCCTGTACGTGGCAATGCTTAAATTACGTAATTTGGATGTTTTTCCGGATTCATTGCTAACGAAACCGACATGTCGCACATGCGGTTCGATGATATGAATTTTCTGCAACGGGGTGACAATCAACAACTGCAAATTAAGCTGATCAAACAGGCGCAAACCATATTTCGTCGATTCATCCGATCCGCGTCCGAAGGCTTCATCAATCACCACAAAACGAAAAGAACGCGAACGCACTTCCCCCATTTCCAGGCCAAACTGGTAGGCCAGACTGGCGGCCAGAATGGTGTATGCCAGTTTCTCTTTCTGGCCGCCTGATTTGCCACCTGAATCGGCATAATGTTCATATTCCGTATCATCCTCGCGCCAACGTTCGGAGGCCGCGAAACGAAACCAGTTGCGCACGTCGGTCACTTTGCGTTTCCAGCGCATATCCGGATCCGCCATGCCTTCGCGTCCGCGAAAGCGTTCGATAATTTGCTTCACTTGCAAAAACTTGCTTTCTGAATACTGATTCTCTTCCGAACCTGTGACGCTGCCTTCCGTACAGGCGCGTAATTGTTGTTGAAAGGTCTGGATTTCGGAATCAGCGACCGATTGCGCCAATAATTTGATATAACGCCCTGCCGCGGCATCGTAATCAATCTGCGTCAGCGACTCATTGATACGCGCCACCCGCTCGCGAATGGTTTCCCGCTCGCGTAACAACTGGCTTTGGAAATTGGCGATCTCACGAATAGTATTTTCATTGAGCAATTCCTTAAAACGCGCCTCAAAACGAGGCAAATCGTCGGCATTGAGAGCGTGTAATAGCGACACATATTCATGCGATGCACGCAAATCGACATCAATTTCCCGGGTTTGCAGGGGATATTCCTTGTTGTAATCACTCATCGCTTTGATGATATGGTCACGCAAACGCACCAGTTTGCCATCCAGGCTTTTAATCTTTTTTGTTAGCTCGCCATCCAGTTGATGTTCATGCGTATCACACGATTCCACCCGGCGCGGCACATCCTGACCCAACACCTCATCCGATAACGCATCCAGTTGCGTGGCGTGTAGACCGGAATCAGCAAGCTCTGCCTGCAACAGCGTTTGTAACTGCTCGCAGGTCCGCCGGGCATCGGATCGTTTCTGTTCGCCTTTGGAGTGTTCATCCCGGCGCTGGAGCAAGGCCTGTTCATCCGTCGCCAGTCGCTCCAGGACAGCCTCGCGCTGCTCCACCAGCAGGCGCAACTGATCCGATGCCGCTTCCAGCTCTCTTTTTTCTTCACTGAACGCTCCAATCTCCAATGCCAGCGGTCGCCAGTCGATGTCCTGAAATTCCGGGTAAGCTTTGAGTTGATTTAATAATGACAGGCGTTGCTGATGATCTTTCAACGCCGTCTGCAAGCGGGCAATATTGGCGGCAATATCCGCCATGGTTTTTTCTTTACGTTTGGCTTCGTCTTCCAGTGCCGCAATTTTTTCCACATTGCTCCAGCCCAGTACAAAGCGCCGTTTATCATCAAGCCTGTGGCGATCATCCTTCTCATGACGACCGCCTTTGGCTTTGATTTGACCCGTGAGGCTGACCGCGCGCGTTTCACGACGAAATTGCGCCATGTCCGCACAACAGGCATAATCAAAGCGAACCGCCAATTCTGCCTGCAACCAATCGTAAAATGCTGAATCCGGTTTCACCTCCAGCTTATGCACCAGAGAGTGTGCATTGAACCTGACTTGCGACGATTGATGCTCGCGCACGCGGAAATAGACCAGACGTCCATGCAGTTGATTCCGATTCACCCAGTCAACGACCCTGGTATAAAACTCATCCGCCACCAGTAGCGACAACGCAAAATTATGCAATAACCGTTCGGCGGCACCCTGCCAGTCACGTTCATGATCGCGCACCTGAATCAATTCTCCGGCAAATGGCATGGCCTCCTCATCCAGGCCCAGTGCTGCGCACAAGCTTGCCCGAATGCTGATTTGCTGTTCATTGATATTGCTTTTACGCCGTTTCAGACTCGCAAGCTCGACCTGCAACACATCATGTTCACGTTTTTCCCCCACCAGATCCACACCCAGTTCATTCAGTCTGTTCTGGCTTTGGGCTTCTTCATCTTCCAGTGTTTTCAGCATCGCCAAACAGGTGTCACGATGTTGCAAAAACGTTTCCACGTCTTTTACCGCGGTCAGTTCAAGCTCGGCAATCAGGGCATCATAACGCTGCGCCCGCTGCAAGCAGCGCGATTTCTCCTTCTCTTTTTCGGCGATACTCGCCTCCAGGCGGGCAATGCGATCTCCCCCCTGCTCCGCAATGGCGCGCTCCAACTGCCGTTCTTGCCCCCGGGCATCGGCAACGATGCCTTCCATCTGTTGAATGCGCTGCCGTAAACGCTCCAGTTCGGCATCCAGTTTATCCATGCGCGCCGTCAACAGGGCCGCCTTGATGCGCGCGAAATAACCTTGCAAGGCTTTACGGCACGCCTCCCACTCTGTTTTGGCCGCATCCAGCGCCTCATGTTTTGTACAGCTCTCGACCAAAGGGGTGAGCAAACCCACTTGCTTCTTGGCCGTCAGGACCGCCTTATGGGCGCGGTCCAAATCGTCGAAATGGGCAATCAGGGCATCAATACGCGGCGTCACATCAAACGGCTCCAGCATATGGCCGCGCACAAATTCCGTCAGATTACCAATCGATTTCATGGACACGGTCTGGTGAAACAACTCCAGTGCCTGATCATTTTCAATACCAAAGCGGCGGCGAAAATGTGCCCCATAAGCGGGGAAGGTGTCAAACAGATCCACATGATCCTGTTTGAGCCGTTTGCGCAATTGCGCCATCTCCGCGCCAAACGCACCGAAATCCTGCCGGATGGACAGTTCGCGGTCGGCCACGGCATAAAAACGTTCGGGCTGCCCTTGTGCCTGGCGAAACCAGAACACCTGCGCCAGTGTTACGGTTTGATCATAACCCTCATTGTAAAATACGCCCAGAATGACCGAATAACTGCCGTGGTCCCGTAGCGCCACCGGTTTCGCCGTACCGACCGATTCACTCTGTTCCGATTTATAATAGCCCAGGACATATGATCGCAAATCACGCTCTTTGGCCGTCGCCCCCGCCGCTTTATTGTAGGCGATACGATGAGCAGGCACGAGCAATGTGGTGACGGCATCGACCAAAGTTGATTTTCCCGAACCGATGTCGCCGGTTAGCAGCGCATTCTTGCCATCCAGATAAAACGGCCAGACTTTGCCGTCGAACGTCCCCCAGTTGAATACCTCCAGACGCCTGAGACGAAAACCCGTCAAGGCATCGTCGGCGACGAAATCCAGATTCAGCAATTGATTCACCCCTCACTCCCATGACCCTGTAACAGCTTTCGATACTCGGTCAGCCGCGTATCAAATTCAGCCAGCCACTGGGCATCGACGAACGATTTGATAATACGGTGCAGCTCAATCATCTTTTCTTCACCTTTCAGGCGGCGGGCAAAGCCTATTTTCACAATCGAATTGATATAACCGTCCACCTGATCAATCAGACGCACTTCATTGCTTCCCGCGGGAATAAACACCCGGATCATCTCAACGATTTCATCACGCGATAAAATAACCCGTGCCTCACCGCCGGAAGCATCCGACTCCGCCATTTTCTCGCGCAGCAAGGCCAGCAGCAGGCTGACATGAAACGACAATTGCCTGCGCGCCACCAAACGTGGCAATTTCTCTTCGACCGCGACCAACTCGCGCGCTTGCAAAAAGGCATAGCCCTCCGCTTCATCCACCCTCAATTCCAGACCAAGGATATCTACATAATCCGACACGGGGATTTTCAGCGCGAGCAACAACTGCCATAAACGCGGATCCGCCTCGCGGTCGATCATGCCTTTGCACAAAGCGATCACCACCGACGAAAGTTGCGGATCCCGCCCGCTGCTTGCGGCTTGGTCCGGCGCTTCCGGTTCCAGAATTTCCATATTTACGTCTCCATTGAGCGCACGAACAACACATACGGCAGTTGTACTTGCCGCGCCAAACCACCCGTCACCGACCAGTACGCCATCTCATGTTTACTTTCATCAATAGTACAATGCGATTGTTCGCTGGCCAATTGCAGCCAGATCACCAGCTCCGCCAAACCATGCCGTAGTGGCTCCTGCTTCAATAAAGCGCCCAGAGTAATCTGCTTCTGCTGTTGCAAGGCTTTCGCCAACGCCTGTTTCAAGCGCCCTTTATCCACCACGATCTGTGCGAACAACGCTTCCGTATCCGCATCCTCTTCACCCATTTTCAGCGTAATATCGGCAATGGCCGCCTGCAATGGCGGCTGATACATGGGGCGTTCCATCGGCAGCATAAACGACAAACCAATCTCATCCATGCCCATCATCACCGCCGGTGGCGGGTGATCCATGCAACTGCGAACCTCCGTCTTGATATGACGTAGAATTTCCATAATCCGCTTATTTTCCAGCCACGTTTTATCATCCAGAAAACGGCGCAACTGACCGGAAAGCTGAGCCACCGTGCGCTGGGCATGTTCTCCCGCCGACAACCAGTCATAGTGCACGCGGCGCAGGCGTCTATCAGGCCGTGATTCGGTAACAGGCGGTAAGCTCAGCACCTTATCCAGCAAACCCGTCAACTCTTCCTGCCGTTTGCTGGACATCAGAAAATCCCAGAAAGCGCGAAAACTTCTGCCCTGATCCGAGTCCGTAATATTATCACATTCGTTTAATATATCTTCCAGCAACGCACCCTTGCCGCCATCCCACAGGGCGATACGTTCGCGCACACGGCGATCCAGCATGCGAAAATTCTGTTCAACCTCGCGGAAGTCGCTCAACAATTCACCGGCCATCATGACAAACTGTTGAAAGCGATCTTTTAACGACGTTTCATCCAGCAGAGGGATGTCGCCTGCCTGGATTTGTTTGATCTCCTTATCAATGTCCCGCCGCCGTTTGCGCAATTCAGCAATGCGCACCCCGGGATCGGTTTCGCTGCCTTCGGCCATTTGATGTAATAAATCAAACAAGGTTAACAGCCTTGATTCCGTACCGACAAAACGTCGTTCGGTCAGGCTGGCCAGCCAGCGAACACCCTTTTCCGTGGCCGGCGTTAAGTCATAATGCGGCTCATCGGATGCCTGCGGATAAAACTTGCGTAACCAACCCTGCGTATTATCCGCCCACTTGCTTAAGTATTCCTGCGCCGTTCCGGGATAACTGTCCATACCGAGCCGTTCACGCAGCGCGTAGAGTTCATCATCCAGCGCCTCAAGCAGATCCGCCTGGGCGATTTCACGCACATTGGGTGCGATGAAGATGCGCTGCAAAAAGCTCGCCACCAATGGCGCGGAGTCCGCCCGCAACAAACGCCATGCAGGATGATGGTGGCGCAATGCATCCAGCGCTTCATGGGTAAACGAAGCTGAGTCGTGTTGATCTGCGTTCATTCGCGGCTCAAGGATACTGATTTTCAGATAATACGGCATCCATGGGCTCACGCTCACGCCATCCTTCAAGCTCCAGCACGGGCTTTTCGTAAAACCTGGCCACCGGTCCCAGACAGATCAGTGCTATCGGTTTCGCGCCTTCGGGACAGCAGAGGAGTGCGGCCACATCGGCAGGATCGAAGAATGACACCCATCCCATGCCAAGATTCTCGGCGCGGGAAGCCAACCACATATTCTCGATGGCGCAGGCGACCGAGCAAAGCGCCATCTCCTCCGGCATCGTGCGCCGACCAAAGACCGTACCATCGTCCGGCGACAGTACCGCCACAATCAGTTCCGCGCACTCGCGAATTCCTTCGACCTTGAGTCGTAAAAATTCGGTTTTTCGCGCATCCAGTTTTTTGGCCGTACGCTGCCGTTCGGCTTCCACCATGGTTGCCAACGCCTCCCGTAACACCGCATCCGTGATGCGAATGAAACGCCACGGCTGCATGAATCCCACCGACGGCGCTGCATGCCCCGCCTCAAGAATTCGTTTCAATACCTGCGATTCAACTACGCCACCCGAAAAATGGCGCATATCACGGCGGGCATAAATCACTTTGTAAACAGCATCGCGATCTCTTGTATCGAACATTCCCCTCAACCTCCCGTCCCGTCCATTCGCGAGCGATTAACGAGGCCGGTCGAAATGTGCGGCAAGGCGCGCCGCAAGCAGGCGATCCAGTCCGTCGACAATTCTGGGGCCGGGGCGATGCAGAAGATCGTGCGGTACGCGAATCACCTGGACGTCATGGCCCAGCCATTTCCGCCAATATGCCCTGCGTTCGGCGATATTGCGCTTTTCATCGGGCACAATCACCACCATCGGCCTTGCCCGAATGATTCCTTCCAGGTTCACACGCACGGACTCGCCCGGCACGTCCGCGAAAATATTATGGAATCCGGCGCGCTCCATCACATCCGTGAGAAAACTGTCGCGTCCGGGCGTGAGCAGGGGCCGCGGCCATATCTCGTAAAAGGCCGACAGTTTCCTTTTAGGCGAACGATCCCGCACGGCGGCAATCCGTTTTTTTAAGCGTGCGACCAGCGCCACGGCCTCCGGCGTGCGCCCGCTGGCTTCGCCGATACGCCTGATATCGCTTAAAATGTCATTCAGGTTGCGCGGGTTGCTGCTCACCACCCGCACGCCCTGACGCTTCAGGGGGATCAATCCCGGATCGGCGGCATTGAATGCAACCACGAGCGTCGGCTTCAAACGCAATGCCGCCTCGGCGTTGACGCCCAGATAATTTCCTGTGCGCGGAATACGGGCGGCTTCAGGCGGCCAGTCGCAATAATCCACCGCGCCGACAATCTCCTTGCCCGCGCCAATGGCATACAGGATTTCGCAGGCATGCGGAGAAAGAGCAAGAATGCGTTCGGCCGCTGCAGCGGGAAACGCCGACAGAAGCGCGAACAGCAGCATCAATGATCGTATCATCGGAACAACGCCGCCGCCACCTTCGGTGCGGACGGAAAATACCAGTGCGCCCACGATGCGTACACGCCTTTCACGCATACGCCGGGATCACCCGATTTCATCGCAAACGCCCCGGGCATCTCATCATCATCTCCTTCGCTCGCTCCGTAATGAAACACATGACCTCTCAAACCATCCTGCGTGCACCGATAGCCGAGTTCGACGAGTCGCCCACGCATCGTGAAATGGCGCGGCAGCACCCCGGCCATCGGGTAAGTGGAACCATGTGCGTCCGTCAGTGTTTCCCCAAGCATCATCATTCCCCCGCATTCCGCAAGCACGGGCCGTCCTGCCTCGCAGAAGGCGCGTATCGCGGCAAGCGTCCGTGAGCGGGCGAGTGTCGCGGCATGCAATTCCGGATAACCGCCCGGCAGCCACAGCGCATCGGCGCCGGGCAAAGAATTGCCTGCAAGCGGTGAGAAAAATACAAGTTCCGCACCTTCGGCGCGAAGCCAGTCGAGATTGGCCGGATATAAAAAGCAACAGGCGTCATCGCGGGCAATGGCAATCCCGCGCCCTCGCAAAAGGAAAGCTGACGACGGCTTTGCCTCCACCGTCCGTGCATCACCCCATGGCAAAGGCGCCGTTTCGCGCCATATGCCGGAAAAATCCGGCAGGGAAGTCGGCGGCACCAGCCCCAGATGGCGTTCGGCCAGTCCCGGCGCATTCGCATCCAGCCATGCAACCAATGGCGGCATCCCGAGTGATTGTAAGGCTGACGCCAGCAAGCCGGCATGCCCTTCGTTCCCGACCCTGTTGGCAACCACGCCTGCGATTCGCGCACCGTACCGCCGCGCCGTATCGGCAAAACCGGCAACCATTGGTGCAATGGATCCCGCCATACCCGCCGCATCAACCACCAGCAGCACCGGCGCGTCAAGCAAGGCCGCCAGATGCACGTCGGACCCCTTTCCCCCCACCCCGCATGCGCCGTCGAACAGGCCCATCATACCTTCGATCACGGCCACATTAGGTGTGCCCGGCATGCCGTGTTGTGAGGCGGTGCAAGTCCGCCACGCGCCC
>CAYOUW010000015.1:0-27203 GCA_964407235.1 uncultured Zetaproteobacteria bacterium
AAAAGATATTAGAATCATTGGGTTATATGTATTTTATGGAAATAAGTTCGGACTAAGGTATTCCCCCTGGCTCGAAGCTTTGTAACACCATCAAGGGTTAGGGCTTGTTTCACGCATTTCCCCTCCCTCTTTACTGTTATTTCAACTGCTCCAAATCACGCACTGCGCCGCGATCTGCCGAGGTAGTCAGGGCAGCGTAGGCTTGCAGAGACTTGGAAACAACGCGATCCCGGTTGACAGGTTCCCAAGCGGTTGAACCTTTGGCTTCCATCGTTTTTCGGCGATCACTAAGCACCGCATCGGAAACGTCTAAGCGTATAGAACGATTTGGAATATCGATTTCGATGGTATCCCCCTCTTCAATCAGGCCAATCGCGCCACCTTCGGCTGCTTCGGGTGAAGCATGTCCAATAGACAGACCGGAGGTACCACCGGAAAAACGGCCGTCGGTCAGCAGAGCGCAATCCATGCCCATGCCTTTGGATTTAAGATACGAGGTCGGATACAGCATTTCCTGCATGCCCGGCCCGCCCTTTGGCCCTTCGTAGCGGATCACCACGACATCGCCAGCCACAATTTTATCGTTGAGAATGGCCGATACTGAAGCCTCCTGCGACTCGAATACACGAGCGCGGCCGCTAAACTTCCAGACGGACTCATCCACACCCGCGGTTTTCACGATACAACCCCTTTCCGCAATATTCCCGTAGAGCACCGCAAGCCCTCCCTCTTTCGAGTAGGCATGCGCGACATCGCGGATACAGCCTTTCTCGCGGTCATCATCCAGTTGCTTCCAGTGTTCGGACTGCGAAAAGGCTTCCAGTGAAGGCACGCCGCCGGGTGCGGCAAGAAACAGTTGTCGCGCCTCCCTGTTGTCGGGGTTCGTGATGTCCCATGTGGCCAGCGCATCACCCAAATTTGGCGCATGCACGCAACCGGCATCGGCATGCAACAGGCCAGCACGATTCAGTTCGGCGAGAATGGCCATGACACCGCCAGCGCGGTGCACATCCTCAAGATGATACTGAGAAGATGGAGAAACCTTGCAAATGTTTGGAATGCGATGCGACATACGGTCAATATCGGCCATGGTGAAATCCACGTCCGCCTCCTGCGCAATGGCCAATAGATGCAGCACGGTGTTCGTAGAACCGCCCATGGCGATATCCAGCGCAATCGCATTCTCGAAGGTCTCGAACGTGGCAATCGAGCGCGGCAAGACCGAAGCATCATCCTGTTCGTAATAACGTTTCGCCAGTTCCACCGACAAACGCCCGGCCCGCAGGAACAACGCCTTGCGAGCCGCATGGGTGGCGACCAACGTGCCGTTGCCGGGCAACGCAAGGCCCAACGCCTCGGCCAAACAGTTCATTGAATTTGCCGTGAACATGCCCGAACACGATCCGCATGTCGGACAGGCCGAACGCTCAATCGCCGCTACATCCTCATCTGTTTCTTCCGGGTCGGCAGCTTTCACCATGGCATCAATGAGATCCAGATGCAGTTCGCGGTTATGCAGCGTCACTTTACCGGCCTCCATCGGCCCGCCGGAAACGAATACCGCCGGAATATTCAGCCGCATCGCCGCCATCAGCATACCCGGCGTGATTTTGTCGCAATTGGAGATGCAGACCAGCGCATCAGCGCAGTGCGCATTGCACATGTATTCAACCGAATCGGCGATCAAATCACGGCTGGGCAGCGAATAGAGCATACCGCCATGGCCCATCGCGATGCCGTCATCAATAGCGATGGTATTGAATTCCTTGGCCACACCGGCTGCCGCCTCGATTTCGCGTGCAACCATCTGACCCATGTCCTTCAGGTGCACATGGCCCGGCACGAACTGAGTGAAGGAATTGGCAATGGCGATAATCGGCTTGTCCCAGTCCCCTTCCTTCGTGCCGGTCGCGCGCCACAGGGCGCGGGCACCAGCCATATTGCGGCCATGGGTGGTCGTGCGGGAACGGTATGCGGGCATTGGAATCCTCCGGATAATCCCGGACGATTCATGAATAGCGTCGGGATGGATTGCGGGCAGGATAGCCCGTCTCGGATCGTTACGCGACATTGACATCCTGCGGGCGCCCTCTGAGACTTCCCATATGAATGATCAGGCAAGCATGCAGAAGCTCTACGACATCCCCGAACCGGATTTACTGGACCGGATCACGCACTTGCGCACTGATATTGGCAAACAGGTATTGATTCTGGGACATCACTATCAGCGCGAGGAAGTGATTGGGTTTGCCGATATTACGGGAGACTCCCTCAAACTGGCCCAACAGGCCGCAAAAACCGATGCGTCGAACATCATCTTCTGCGGCGTGCATTTCATGGCGGAAACTGCGGACATTCTTACTTCGGACGATCAAACGGTTATTTTACCTGATCTTGCAGCGGGTTGCTCCATGGCCGATATGGCGGATGAGGAACAGGTGGGCCGCTGCTGGGATGAACTGGCCGAGGTCATTCGGCCGGACCGGCATGTCACTCCCGTGACCTACATCAATTCCACAGCCTCACTGAAAGCCTTCTGTGGCGAACACGGCGGTATTGTCTGCACATCCAGTAATGCCCGCCGTATCATGGAATGGGCATGGGGCAACCGTGAAAAAATCCTCTTTTTTCCTGATCAGCACCTGGGTGAGAACACGGCGGTTGCCATGGGCGTGCCGGATGCGGAAATGATACTGTGGGATCCCGCGAAACCTCTGGGCGGCAATACGCCGGAAGCGATTCAGGAGGCGCGCCTGATTCTGTGGAGGGGATTCTGCTCCGTACATCAACTATTCAAGTCCGAACACGCCAGCGCGATGCGCGATCAGCATCCGGGTATTGAAATACTGGCTCATCCGGAATGCTCACGGGCTGTCTGCGAAACAGCCGACTTTGTTGGATCCACCGAAGCCATTATCCAGCATGTTGGCAAAGCCGCGGCCGGTCAGCCCTTCGCTATCGGTACGGAACTGAATCTGGTCAATCGGCTACGCCTGATACATCCTGACAAACCGATTTATTTTCTTTCACCGACGGTGTGCATGTGTTCCACGATGTTCCGCACCGACCCACAACATCTTTATGTCGCATTGCTTGGTATTGCCGAAGGCCATACCAGCAATCAGATCAAGGTTCCGAATGCGGACAAGCACTGGGCCAGGTTCTCTCTCGACCGGATGCTGAATCTTGGCTAAACGCACCTTTTTCCTGACATGCCTGTTATGTGCGCTTCCGTCCCATCTCTTGGCGGCGCCATCGCTGGAATCAGTGACGCACGGGATCGAAACATTTATCAGAAGCCCTGACAGCCGTTTTGCACCGGAAACAACGGTCCGCGCGCAAGCGGTTCTTGGCGCGGCTCTGGTGGCGGACAGGAACCATGATGCGAAGGCCCGTTATGATAGTCTGCAAACGGCTGAGTCCATGTTAACCAGCGCTCGCGAACAGGCGGAGGCCTTCAAAACAAAATACAAGGATGTACTTGCACTTGAGCGGGCGGCAACGGAAGCCTCGGGCAACATTCCAAACCCCGGACTGAGGGCCGCAAAAAATCGTTTGCGGGCGTTGGTGCAGGCGTTTGAGCGAGGGAAACTGAATCAAAGCGCAAGTCTTTCCGCTGATGCAAAAAAGGCGTTCAAGTCCGTGTTGGACAGTAAGCTTTCGCCGCTATTGGACAAAACGGACGCGGCCCTTCTGATGGCATCCAGAGCGGGTGCAAAGCGTTATGCTCCCCAGACCTATCAAGCGGCTCAGAAATGGCTGGCAAACGCCCTCGCCTATAGCAATGGTTTGAGCAAACACTGGCCGCGCCACCCGGCCATGGGGCTGAAACTGGCCCACGCCGCAGGCAGAATGGCGTTACAGGTCAAGCAATGGCGCAAACATGCGGGCAGTCACGAAAAGCTGGTCATGCAGGCGAGGCAGGATCGCCTCCGGATTGCCCGGGCGCTGGGAATGAACGTAGATACAAACGACATAACCACGAATGTGGATATCTCTGCTCTCCTGCAACGCATCAATAAAATGAAACATACGCTTCTGCGGGAACGCGAGGCCTATAAAAATAAAATTGCCGCCCTGAAAGAGGCGCATGCCCGCGAAATGCAGGCAAAGATTACCGCGCTACAAAATGAAATGACGCGCAATCAGGTCCAACAGGTCGGCGCGCTCAAGGAGGCCTTTCGTGCCAAGCTGAAGCGGGAAACATTTGAAACACGGCGCCAGCAACAATTACGTAAGCTGTTCAGAAAAGGTGAAGTGAAAATTCTGGTCAACCTCGATGGTTCCCTGCTGATACGTCTTTCCGCCCTGAAATTCGCACCGGGAAAGACAACCATCGCCCAAAAATTTTTCGATTTGTTAAGCCGTCTGAAATCGGGATTGAGTTTATACCCTGATCGCAAGATCGCGATTGAAGGGCATACCGACAACAAGGGCGGCGCCAAAGCCAATCAGAAGCTATCGCTCAAGCGAGCGGAAGCCGTGCGCGATTTTCTGACCGCGGCAGGAATGGACGGGGGCAGGCTTAAAGCGCTGGGCTATGGCGAGGTGCATCCGATTGCCAGCAATGATTATGAGCGTGGCCGGGCCATGAATCGTCGTATCGATATTATTATTCAGGCCCCGCATTGACGAAAAGCCATAACACTCCGGAGCTGCCTGACCTGATTCAGCAACATGTTCGCGGGCTACTGGATGCACTCCGGCATGATAACCCTTACAAACGCGCCATCATCATGGAAATCATGCAGTTGTTCAACGGAAATTCCAGTACGGCCGATTTGAAAATGATATCCAGTATCGTTAGGGAAGTGCGCAAGGGTCTGGATGTATTCGCCCCTTACAAAGCGGTGCGCAAGGTGTGCGTTTTCGGCTCAGCCCGCACTCCGCCGGAGAACCCGCAATATAAGCAGGTCAGGAAATGCGCTGGTCTCATTCGTGAAAGCGGTATGATGGTGATCACTGGCGGCGGCGGTGGAATTATGCAGGCAGCCAATGAGGGCGCAGGCGAGGCGCAATCCTTTGGCATCAATATCAATTTGCCCATGGAACAGTTTCCCAATCCTGTGGTGGATGGCTCTCCACGCCATTTCTACTGCAAATATTTCTTTATCCGTAAATTATTTTTTCTCAAGGAAAGTGATGCCGTCATTCTGGCGCCTGGCGGCTTTGGCACGCTTGATGAGGCCTTTGAAACGCTGACACTGCTGCAAACGGGAAGAACGCCGCCTGTTCCGGTCATTCTGTTGGAAGCGCCGGGCGATGATTACTGGGGGCCTCTGGTGCATTCCTGGATGCGCCGGCTGGTGGATAGCCACCTCATCGGAAGCAACGATTATAATTTTCTCTATCACACGGATAGCGCCGAATCAGCAGTCCGGAACATTACCGATTTCTACACCAACTATCATAGCTTCCGCTATGTTGGCGAATGGGTTTTGCTGCGAATTCCGTGCCCGCTTTCAGCCGATGCACTCGACCGCCTCAATGCGGAGTTCTCCGATGTCCTCGATAAAGGAGGGATTGAACAGGTGTTTCGCTGGCCCAAAAGTGATGGTAATGAATACCAGCACCTGCCGAGACTGCGCATGCGGCTGGCCCGCCATCGTATGAACGTGTTGCCGGAGATTATCCGGCGCATGAATGCAATCGTGGAGAATGACCCGGCAAAGCTTTGCTGATGCAGCATCACGGACGGACTGTTCTCTGCACAGTGGCAGGTCTCGTACCTGTTGCTGCCCGGTCTCTCCCTCTCCTGTCGGTGCCTCAAGCTTGAATGGAAGTACGGATCGGTTCAACATTCCTTCACCCCGCTGGTGATCCGGTTTGGTCCCTTAATGAGCTACCGTCACAGCAGGGGTTATTTCCATACAGCAAATGCCAATGTCGCATGCGAGGCTTAATCCTGTTTTTCGACCCACTCGATGAAGCCATCTATATATCTTTTAAGTCTGCGTTGAGCTTGTTTGTCCATTAGGTTTCCTGATTCACTAAATACTTCATGCGCGTTCGGTAATAAATATTCGATTGAAGGATAAACAAGGCTTAACGTACTCAATAATACTATTTTCATTTCAGCTTGCACTCGAGCGCCGCCAACAGGACTTCTTGATACGGTAAGTATCCCGCAAGGTTTGGATCGCAATGATGATTGAAATGCAGGTCTTGATGCCCAATCAATAGTATTCTTTAGAATGCCCGGGATGCTGTGATTATATTCAGGAGTGGAGAACAGAATTGCATCAGCGGATGCAATGTTTTCAATAAGCATTCGAACTGGTTCCGGTTTTCGATCTCCATCTAAATCTTCATTGTACAATGGAATGTTGCCCAGGCTCGTTATTTCAAATTCAATACTGTTTTGTAAGATATTCTTCACTGCGTCCAAAAGTGCAAGATTGTAAGAACCTTGCCTCAAGCTTCCGCTTATGCCGAGTATTTTCATGTAATTTTCACTCCTGATCTATCCTGCCATATTGAATTGCTAGATGCAATATGCATGCATGATCTCCGGATCGGGCCAAGCTAACCCTGCCCTTTACCCACAAATCATCCGTGATGATTGCACCGGGCCTTTGTTCGCTACGCCGACGACTATGTGCTGGGATTTGAGTACGAAGAAGATGCACTTCATTGAAGAAGTGACTCACGGCCAACTCGACTATGGTCTTTTTGTTCCGCGGGAAATGATGCTTCAGTCGGGATAGGTGATCGGATCTTCCTGGCCGAGCTCGGCAAAGCCCTGCCGCCGGAACAGGCAGGAATCGCAATGACCGCATGGCATACCATCGGCTGCCGGATCATAACAGGAGTGGGTGAGGCTATAGTCGACGCCAAGTTTCAGGCCCAGGGTAATAATCGCGGATTTCTTCAGATGGATTAGCGGCGTTTCAATGCTGAATGCCTGTCCTTCAACCCCGGCCCTAGTTCCCAGTTCGGCAGCCTTGCGAAATGCGCTGAAGAATTCGGGTCTACAATCGGGGTAACCTGAATAATCAATAATATTCGCGCCGATCACGATTCGGGAGGCGCCGATACATTCGGCCAGCCCCGTGGCGATGGAAAGAAAAATAAGATTGCGGGCGGGAACGTAGGTTATGGGAACATCATGAAGGTTTCCCTGATCCTTGGGCACGGCGATATCGCTGGTCAGGGCGGAACCGCCGATGGCTGCGAGGTTGACCTGTAAAACATGGTGTGCGACGACATTCAGGGATGCCGCCACATGAGCTGATGCTTCCAGCTCGACGTGGTGCCGCTGACCGTAATCGAAAGCGATGCTATGACATTCCCAGCCCTGTTCGCGTATCGCCCACGCAAGCGCGGTGCTGGAATCCAGCCCGCCGGATAGCAAGACGACCGCACTCGTCATACGCCTGTAGCCTCCGAACCCCAAATGTATTTATGCAATTGCATCTGTATGCGCGCCGCCACATGATCCTCCAGCATCCATTGCGATAATTCCGATGGATCGACATCGCCCCACGCGGGTGAAAAAAGTACGGGAACATTGGGTTTGTATTCGTTCAGAATATCAGTGGCCCATGTATAATCTTCATGATCGGTGATGACAAACTTGATTTCATCGCCATCCTTCAGGTGCCACAAGTTTTCCCAATGATTATGCCCGGCCTCGCCGCTCCCCGGTGTTTTTATATCAAGGATACGCCGAACTCCGGGGTCGACCCGGCTGATATCAAAGGCCCCCGATGTTTCCAGTTGGAGTACGGGACTGATTTTCGCCAACGCGGACAGCAGGGGAAGACATGATTTCTGCGCCAGGGGCTCGCCGCCGCTGACCAGCGTCAGGGGACGGGCATGTTGACGCACCTTCTCCGTGATCTGCCTGATATCGTACGCCTCGCCGCTGCCGAAAGACAAGGCCTGCGGTGTGTCGCAATAACGACAGCGCAAAGGGCACCCCGCCATCCTCACCAGGGTGCATGGCATGCCCGCCAGAGTGCTTTCACCCTGGATACTATCGTATATTTCATAAATACGGACTATTGGAAGATCCTGGCCGGGCATTGCATTCGATACGGGATTACGGGTTCCTTTCCGGCAGGGCTTTCAATTGACGGCGCGCCTGTTCCGCCGCCGCACTATCGGGATGTTCCCGGATAAGACGCTGCAAGATGGCTCTGGCGTTTTTCATGCGCGCCGTATCCTGATAAGCGAGTCCGAGTTTCAGTAAGGCCGCGGCATGTTTGGCGCTTCCCGGGTAGCGTTTGATCACTGTTTCAAAGGCATGAATGGCCTGTTTGATCTTGTGTTGGGCATAATAGCTTTCACCCAGCCAGTACCATGCCTGATCCGCATATTCCCCCTTGGGAAACTTCTTTAACAGGGATCGGAAACTGTTGGTGGCTTCCTCATAGCGCCCGCTTTTAAGCGCCAGATACGCCGCGGTGTAATGGTTCTTTTCTTCTCCCACAGGAGGGCGGGCAAGGGGAGTTACAATGGGCTTTGATATAGATTTGACAATTTTATCAAGCTTTCTGACCAGTTTCTGCTTGGTGATCCGGCTCGATTTTTTTGATTTGGTGGCCATCGCTTCCAAATAGGTTATGCTGGTTTGTAATTGTCTGATGCTGGCATTCTGGGCATCCATTGCGGAATTCTGCACCATTTGCGCCTGTTCAAGTTCAACCATGCGTCCTTTCAAAACAGAAAGGTCCTGCTTCAGGGATTGCTGCTCATTCTGAAATTGCTTGATGGATGCAATCACAATCTGCTTATCCTTCTGCCATGCGCCCGGTCGTTTTTCCGCGCAGGCGGAAAGTCCGATCAACACCGTGAGAAAGACAGCCACCGGCAATCCCGGTGGCTGTCTTCTTACTCCATGGCGCAATGGATTAAGGTTAGCGGACAACAATATCCGCATGCCGGTTCTGAGCCCAGCAAGATTCACCCGTACCGCGGCAGACCGGACGCTCCTTACCGAATGAAACCGTCTTAATCCGGCTTGCGGAAACGCCGCGCTTGACGAGATAATTCTTCACGGAGTCGGCGCGCCGTTGCCCCAGCGCCAGATTGTATTCCCGGGTGCCGCGTTGATCGCAATTACCTTCAACGGTAATCAGGATGCCGGAATGAGCATTGAGCCATGCCGCGTTGGCATCCATGATCCCGAGCGCCGGCTCATCCAGCCTTGAGCTGTTAAAAACAAAGTAAACACTGTGTGAAGATGGTTCCTGAACGGTTGAAACAGGCTTCTGCATGGTTGAAACAGCATGCGTCGTCTCGCCGCCATGTGTCGCCATCGCCGCCTTTTCGGCCATGACCGGTTTGGACGATCCTTCGACGGTCGTTTTTTTTGCACAGCCCGCGAACAGCAAACCCGCGGCGGCCACAAAGGCCAGACCGATACTTGAGTATTGTTTTAATTTCATATGGGTTCCTCCCATCTGTTTTTATTGTAGGAACTCGCCTGGCCTTAATGCGACCAGGCGGGATCCGATGCATCCTCAGCCGGAGGTGTAATGGCTTGCGCCTTCCCACCCCAGCCGGGAACTCTATACACCCTGCGCATACCTTTCACCTCTTTGGAGAATAGCAGCATTTGTGCATTTGGCGACCATGCGGGCGATTCGGTGCGCCCCCCCGTGGCCAGATAACGGATATCGCTTCCATCCAGCCGCATGGTCGCCAAAGCATATTCCCATCCCTTGCGTGTAATCAAGGCAATTCTGTCTCCGGCGGGCGACCATGCCGGTGAAGTGTTGTACGAGCCATTCGTACTGATGCGTTGTACGTGCCCGTCACGGACGCGAATACGGTAAATCTGGGGTGAACCGCTACGGTCGCTGGTAAAGGCAATCCATTTTCCGTCCGGGGACCATGTTGGCGTGGTGTTAATGGCGGGATTATGCGTCAATTGCCGCCATGTTCGGGTCCTGGTGTTAAAGATATGGATTTCCGCATTACCGGTGTAGGACAGGGTTGCGGCGATGAAACGGCCGTCCGGCGACCATGCGGGCGTGCTGTTCAGCCCCGGGAATGCACCGAACACGCTACGTTTTCCGTTGGAAAGGTTGAAGATTTCCAGACGTGAGCGGTTGCCGACATAGGTGTTCAGCGCCACCAGTCGATTGTCGGGCGACCAGTTCGGCGAAAGTAATAATGTGAAATTGCTCCCAACGACCTGCCTGTTGGCGCCATCCTGATCCATGTAAATCAAATCCGCCTTGTCGCCATGTTTGCGCACATACAGGATATGACTGCTGAAGTAACCGGGGATGCCGGTTGCCGCGTGGTAAATATGGTTGGCAATCTGATGCGCCAACGGGCGAAGGTTCTTGCCGGAATAGTCGATCGTAACCCGGGACAGCGCCTTGTTGCGGAATGGATCATACACTTCCACATAGGCTTTCCATCCATTCGTGGTTCCGTGAAGGCGCGCAATGGCCAGAATATCGGCACCGATGATGCGCCAGTCAGCATAATCAATACCGGATTCCGTCTGTTTGGCGTCCGCAAGAAAACTCAAGGGGTTGATCGCCTCAAAGGACTGGCTGGATTCCAGATCATGCCGTACCACATTGTGGACAAGATTTGCAGTTTTGACATCTTCAGATGGAGCGTCTACCAGCCATGCGAGTTTCAGGGGCCGGTATTTGGACTGATAAATTTCAAATTCGGCAGCCTGCGCCATACAGGAGATCAGTATGACAAGGCATGCAATGCTCACGGCAGCGTTTATAAGGTTCCGCATGACGTGGTTTCTTATCCTGGACTATTCATAAATACTGCCGCGTCCTCGCTTGTTCCTTTGTCCGTACCGAATCCCTTGTCGGTCGTCCGTAGGCACGGTTACGGTCTTCCTCCTCGGAACCCGTTGCGAACAAAGGCCCGACGCGATCATTACAGTAATTCATGAACAGTCCAGCCTAGCCGCGGAAGTGCGGGAAGGCAAGCTGTGGATGGCGTTCACGGCTGCGCATATCCAGCCTGGATCATTTTGCTACGTCCTTGCATGTTCCTTTGGCCCTGCGTGAACATCACGACGATTCATGGATAATCCGGGTTAAAAGATTTTAATAAAGTTTTAATCAAAGTGCTTGAAATGTTTTTTTGCGAGGGCTAGTGTTTGCGCCACGGTTTGGTGTTTTATCAACCCGGATGTTATATAAATCAAATAAATATGTGGAGGTATCACATGAAGAAAACATTGCTGATGGCGGGTGCGGTCGCCCTGGTGCTCGCAGTATTGCCGGCATCCAGCGCCTATGCGGGTCCGGAATCAAGATGCAAGGCGTGCCACAGTTTTTCAGATCAGAACGTGGTTGGTCCCGGGTTGAAGGGAGTCTTCGGCAGCTTGGCAGGTACGCATCCCGGCTACAGATATAAGTTTACCAAGTACATCAAGCCGGGCAAGGATTGGCATTGGGATGAGGCGAATCTTCGCAAGTGGCTACTGAACAGCAAGAAAGCGATCAAGGAATTGACCGGTAATCCGAAGGCGAGAACCAAGATGCCGCCGCAGCACGTGAAAGGCGCCAAGGCCGACAAGATTATTGCATTCCTGAAGGGCTTGAAATAATTACTGAAAATTACGAGAGGAGGGTATTGAAATGAGCGAAGAGACAATGAGTGAAGGATTAGAAATAAAGCATTATACTACCCACTGGCATACCAGTCCGTTTCCCATGATGGTGGGGTTTGGCACGGGCCTGTTTCTGCCTTGGGCGTTTATGCTGCAGTTCAATTATGATCTGCCGACCGCCGCGCTGGTTTTCCTGGCTGTCGGGGCCGCGCTGACCATTGGTGGAGGCCTCGGCTGGGCCAGTGAGACGATTGGCGTACTTGACGATGAGAACTGGAGTCCGTCGGCCATGCTAATGTTTATTGGCACCGAAATCATGACGATTGGCGCCGTCCTGGCCGGCTACTGGGTCGCTCGTCTGGGTGCGAACGTATGGCCGCCGGAAGGTACGCCGGAGATTGATCCGACATTGCCGATCGTTGCAACCCTTATCCTGATTACTTCCAGTATCACGATTGGTTTTGCACGCAAGCGGCAGATGGAGGGCGACGCATCCGGTTTTGCCAAGCTGGTTGTGCTATCCTGCGTGATCTGGGTGGCTTTCATGGTGATGATCGTTACCGACTGGAGCCATCTGGCGAGTGAGGGCTTCACCATCGGCACGAATGCCTACTCAACCGCGCTTTACGGCCTCACGGGTATCCATTTCGCCCATGTGATAATTGGTCTGCTGGTAATGCTGGCCTGCTTGCCGAGCGCCTTTAGGGGCAGGTTAAGCTTTTCCTACACGCGCGCCATGAGTATGTATGTCAACTTCGTGAACGTGCTTGGCCTTTGGGTGCTGTTTCAGGTCTATTTCTTTTAAGTGCCGGGCGAGGTTGTAGCCATGCGGAATTTGTTCATGCCTTCCATGCGGGACGGGGTCATGTCGCACTGGAGCCGGCTTCGGTCGGTTCCGGCGCTGGCTTGTCTGTTTGCTGTCTTGGGGGCCGGAGTGATCATGCTTCCGGGAACTGCCCGGGCCTCCTACAAGTCGACGATGATGGCCCCGGATTCGCAGATTGATCCGGCCATTTTCCGCATCAATGAGAGGAAGTTTCTGGGTGGAAAGGTTGACGGGAACTATGTGCTGCGGGATGCATCCGGGAATACTTTCAAACTGGGCGACATGTTGGGTCGTAAGCCGTTGATTCTGGTGTTGTCTTATTTTACCTGTGATGGCGCCTGTTCGGTGATCAACCGTACGCTGGCCAATACCCTGAAAAAGCTGGATCGCTGGAAAATCGGCAAGGACTACGATGTCCTGACCGTATCCATTGATCCGCATGACACGCCGGCGACAATGCGTGAATTCCGGAAGAAGATGGGGTTTAAGCAGTTGCCGAAAGGATGGCGCATGGCGACCATGCGGAACAGGAAGGCGATTGACCGGCTTGCCGCTTCGATCGGCTTCAAGTTTTTCTGGTCGCCGAGGGATCGTATCTTCCTGCATCCGAGCGTGTATACGATCCTTTCACCCAAGGGCCGGATTATGCGCTATTTGTATGCGGGAAAGGTGGATCCGTATGATGTGCAACTGGCCCTTACCAAAGCCATGAGCGGGAAGGTTTCCCCGGTGAATCTCGTTGATTTCGTGGTGGCTGCCTGTCACAGTTACAACTACAAGGATGGGAAGTACACGCTCAATATTCCCCTGTTTGTGGCCATTGGCGGGCTCGCGGTTGGGGTGACGATGATGGTCGGAGGATTCATGATTGTTAAACGCAGGAAGAACAGGGACAGGAAAGAAAAGAGCATGATTACCGCATGAGGCGGTAAGTGTAGTAGATGTTAGGGTAAAAAATGAAAATAAAGGAGGGTAAAGAGATGAGAAAAAAATCGTTTGTGTATAAAGTGCTGGGAGCGTTACTCGCGCTGCCTTTGATCCCCACGCTGGCCTATGCATTCCAGATGGAAGTAGCGAACAGAAATAATTACGGAGGTTTGACGCCGCAGGCCCACTGGGAGGAAGTGTGGACGGAGGTGGTGTGGGACATCACGATTCTCGGCGTGGTTTACTTTGCCATAGCCCTGTTTTTTCTGCTCAAGTACAGAAGGACGGGTCATGATCAGGTTGGCAAATCGCCCAGGCTGTCCGGACAGGCTATCCTTGGCTGGGTTATTCTTCCCTGCATGCTGTTCCTGGGCGATGATTTTTTCCTGTATGTCAAGGCCTTCGCGCTGAATAACCAGATGCGCGAGGTGCCGGCAGACGCCCGGACCGTCAAGGTAACCGCCTCCATGTGGAACTGGAATTACGATTACGGCAATGGCGTGGATACGGATAACGAACTGCGCGTGCCAGTTGGCAAGCCGGTCATCTTCCGGATGACCAGTGACGATGTTATCCATTCCCATTACCTGGACGGTTACCACGTTACCGAGGATGTGATGCCGGGTCGCGTGACCTGGGAATGGGTCATGCCGGTCAAGCTTGGCAAGTCGGTGATTACCTGCCGCGAATACTGCGGTGCGAATCACTCCAAGATGTACGGCAAGCTCATCGTAATGAAACAGGCCGATTTCGATGCCTGGATGACAAAGGCCAAGGCCGAAGCGAAAGCCGGGACGGGTCGCCAGGTCGCCATGGTCGACAAACCAGGAATTTCAAGCAATGTGAATAAAGGAGGGAAACTATGACAGCTACGACCGCTAAAACTATGACAGCTACGACAGCTAAAAATCCCCATTTTATGGGGTTTGTAGGGCATGAGCCGGACGGTAAGCCGGGTTGGCCGAAAACAGCCAAGGAATGGCTGTTTACGATTGATCACAAGGTCATCGGCATGTGGTATCTGTTCGGCGCCCTCGCATCCTTTGCCGTGGCCGGCCTTGCCGCCATGCTGATGCGTATCGAACTGGGAAGCGTAGGTCCGGATATTACCAGTGACGGGAATGTCTATAATCTGTGGCTGACCATGCACGGCGCGGTGATGATTCTGGGGTTCCAGATTCCCGCTCTGCTGGGCTTTGTCGCCAACTATGCCGTGCCCATCATGATCGGGGCCAAGGATATGGCGTTTCCGCGCGTCAATGCGTTGAGCGTCTGGCTGCTGTGGGCCGGTATTCTGCTGGCTCTGGCCAATTTGGTGATTCCGGATCATTTCAACGGTATGTGGACCGGCTATCCGCCGTATTCCACGAATTACGCGGGCAATGTGGGGCTGTATTCGTCGGTGGTCATTGTGCTTGGCATGGCATCCGTGTTCGGTGCGGTGAACTTGGCCTGCACCGTGGCCTTCATGCGCTGCAAGGGCATGGGATGGTTCCAGATGCCGATGACGGTTTGGTGCGTGTTCACGGCCAATATCATTCAGTTGATCTTTGTGCCGGTGCTGGCTGCTTCGGTTCTGTTGCTCTCGATGGACAAGTATCTGGGCTTCGGCTTCTATAATCCGGAGTCAGGCGGCGACGTGCTGCTGTATCAGAACCTGTTCTGGTTCTATTCGCATCCGGCCGTATACGTGATTCTATTGCCGTTCGTGGGCATCATTTTTGAGATATTTTCGGTTTCAGCCAAGAATATGGTGTTCAGTTACAAGGCGACAGTTTTTGCCGTGCTGGCCTTTATTCCGGCCAGCGCTGACGTTTGGGCGCATCATGCTTTCGTGGCAGGCCTGCCGGACTGGTTTAACATGCTGATGTCGTTCACCACCTTGCTGATTTCATTGCCCTTCGGCTTGGTGATGTTAAGCATGGTGGGCACGCTGTACAAGGGTTCCATCCGCTATTCCGGCCCGATGATCTGGGCTTTGGGCGCATGGGTGATGCTTATTTTCGGTGGTCTGACCGGCATTCCGAACGCACTTGCCGCCGTGGACTACGGTATTTCGGATTCCTATGCCATCATGAGCCACTTCCACTATGTGATGGCGGTAGCCGGCGCCATGGCTACCTTTGGGGCCGTGTTCTACTGGTTTCCGAAGATGACCGGCAGGGTCTGCAACGAAATGCTGACCAAGCTCTCGGGCATTGGCTTCTTTATCGGTATGAACGTGGTGATGGCACCGCTGTATATCGCCGGTCTCGCGGGTATGCCGCGTCGCTATATGGATTATCAACAGTTTGCCGATAATCCCACCATCGTTGGCGCGCAGCACATATCCACGATCGGCGCCCTGATCACCTTCCTCAGTGTGTTGCTGATGCTGGTGGCATGGATTCACGGCATGATCAAGGGCAAGAAGTCCTCCCAGAACCCGTGGGGATCGCAATCGCTGGAATGGACGTCTACCGCGATTATTGCCGGACAGGGTAATTTTCCGACTCCTGTAAGGGTGGCGAAGGACTGGCATCCGTACAACTACATCGACAACCCGGATCCGACATTCCAGGCTCACCCGTGGGGACAGCCTCACGCAGCAGAGCCTCAGCCAGCGGGGCACTAAAGAGATCGATCCGGCGAAGAATGCGCACCCCCTCAACACCTTTCCCCAGACCTCCCGGGGGTGCGCATTCTCACGGTTTCGGAACAATATGATTCAGGTCAATGCTATATTGGCGTTTTAACAGGTAAATTACGGGGAATTCAAGGTGTGTGAGGCAAATCACGTGAGGCAGATTGGCACGGAGAGATTGGCACGGAGGGATTCATGCGAGAAAAGTTGCTAAAAATGGAACATGCCGCACCCGGAGAGAACGGGCGTGCCAAGCCTGTCGCCGCCGAGTTATTTGAACTGGCCAAGCCCGGCATCGTTGGTTTGACGCTGGTGGCCGCATTAACGGGGATTTATTTTGGTAATCATGGTGTCATGCCACACTGGGGCCTGATTTTCTGGACTTTCTTGACCTTGGGGTTGGCAACCGCCGGATCCTGTATGTTTAATAATTATTATGACCGTGATATCGACCAGTTGATGCGGCGCACTCATTCGCGGGCATTGGCCGCGGGCCTGGTATCCGAACGTATGGTGTTGTGTATCGCATTGTTACTGGCCATTGTGCCGCTTGGCGTGATGGCCCTGATGGTCAACCCGTTGACTGCTGTAGTCACCACCGTGGGCGTGATTGGCTATGCGGGTGTTTATACCATGTGGATGAAACGATCGACGCCCTGGGCCAATCAGTTTGGCGGCATTGCCGGCGCCGTGCCGCCGATGGTTGGTTACGCGGCGGTAACGGGTGATTTGGGCGCGCCTGCCTGGATTCTGTTCGCCATCATGGTGGTGTGGCAGCAACCGCATGCCTTGAGCCTGGCCCTGAAGTATCGTGAGGACTATGCTCGCGCCGGGGTGCCGGTCATTCCCGTGGCTTGCGGCGTGCAGGCGACCAAAGTGCGCATCGCCGTCTATGCGCTTGCGTTGGTTCCCGTTGCCATGCTTCCCTATCTGTTTGATATGGCAGGTATCTGGTATCTGGCGATTTCCGGATTGCTGAGTTCCGTGTTCCTGTTCATGGGCGTGCGGTTTCTGCGTTCGGGGCGTGATTGCGATATGCGCGTGTTTGCCTTTTCCATCGTCTATCTGATTCTTCTGTTCAGTGCGATGGTGATTGATTCGGTATAGCCTTTTAGAGGCCCTTTAGACAATAAGTTTTTATCGTGGAAGACACAGGACGTTTCGCGGAGTCTGGATAAGATTTTCTCTGTGTTCACGTTACCTTACTCCCGTATTCCGAAGGCGGGGATTTTTTAATGATAGAGGTTTTGTATGAAACGTATCACATTCTGTCTGTCCGTTTGCACCGCCATCCTTCTGTTTTCCGGTCTGGCGCGCGCCGAAGTGAGGGTGGAACATGCATGGGTGCGCATGCCCCCGCCGGTGGCTGATACGGCTGCCGCCTATATGACGCTCCGCAACGGAGGCGACCGGGATGTTGTCATTGCACGCATCAGCTCTGATGCGTCCGAAACCGCCGGAATTCACTCGATGCGAAAGCAGGGCGCGATGATACGCATGTCGGCGGCCAACGGCATGACCATTCCCGCCCATGGCTCTGTAAAACTGGAACCTGGCGGCATGCACCTTATGCTCACCGGCCTGAAACGGGTGCTGAAACCGGGCCATGAGGTGATCCTTGTGTTGCGCTTCGTGAATGCTCCAATGCTCAGGATTGTTGCCCCCGTTCGCGATCCGGGGTTGATACGGGAACCCGTCCGCCAGCTTTACAAGCAGGCCATGAACCTTCTCAAAAAGAAAGACGCTACGAAGGCGGTCCTGCTGTTCCGTCAGGCCGGTGAGAAAGGAAACAGGCGAGCCCAATATCAGATGGGACTCCTCTACGCACGTGGCGACGGCGTGCCCAAGGACATGGCAAAGGCGAGAGAATGGCTGCGCAAGGCTGCGATCCAGGGTCATCCCAAAGCGCAATTTTACCTTGGTCAGATGTATGCGTTTGGCGCCGGGGGCAAGAAGGATTATGTGAAGGCGACTACGTGGTTCTGGCTTGCCAAGACGCTTGGAGATCGTTTTGCCGGGGATAGCCTGGAGGTCATGACCGGGAAGGTTTCCTCACGTGAACTGTCCGAAGCAAAAAAACGGGCCAATACCTTGTGGCGGAAGATGCCGCACGATATGAAAATTAAGCGTAGCGCGGCGATGCATTGATCATGGCTATGAACCGGAAGAGAGGTAAGGATATGAACGAAAAGCTTATGGAAGAGAGACGGAGAGATCGAAAGAAGGTGCTTGGAGGGCTGGCCCTTAGTCTCATCATTTTTGCATGGTTTCTATATTATCTGATTGCTCATATTCCGGGCTAAATTTTTACGATTTCATCCTTCGGAGGTTCCCTTAATGCGTATCAATGCAACTACGCGCGTCTTGCATTATTGCCTGATTATTACAGTGGTATATCAACTTCTTAGCGGAGAGTTTATGAGGGTGTTGGAGCCGGGGAAAATGGAAGGCTTTGATACAGTGCTTTTCACACTACATATCATGATTTTTGGCTGGGGAGCGTTCCTGATCAGTTCAGTTTATATCCTCGTCCTGCATGAAGATAAGGATGGTTGGGCGCGAATGGTGCCCTGGTTTTCGGCCAGTCACCGCGCGGCATTATTCAAATCGATACGACAGGATCTTTCCGTCATGTTCCGGGGAGGTCTGCCTCATCCTGAAGAGAAAGGAACCATAGCTGGCGTGACGCATGGGCTCGGCATCTTACTGCTGATTGCCCAGGGATTTACCGGCGCCTATGTGATGTTCGGCGTCCGCTCAGATGGCACCATGCGTCCTGATACGCTGCTGTTGCTTGATTTTCACACGATCTTCGCAAAGCTGATCTGGATATTTCTGATTGGCCATGTCTGCATGTTTATTCTTCACCTAATGTTTGGCCATCGTGAGATTCTGGATGTATTTCGACGCGTATATATTCCATGGAAATAAAGAACATATGAATATTAGATTTTCTATACTCTCCGTGGCAATCCTGATCACGTTTACAATGTGGTCTCCTTCCACGGGCATGGCTGCTGCTAAAAGCCAGGAACACCAGGCGGATATCTTATCAAATCAGACTGAACGGCTGCGACATCCGCAGCTTGGCGACGAGATGACGGAGCCAGTGCTGGGGATGCAGTTTGTCTATATTGAACCGGGCAGTTTTGTGATGGGTAGCCCCGAGAGTGAACTCAATCGTTATCCGGATGAGAAGCAGCACAAGGTGCGGATCAAGTCTGGATTCTGGATGGGTAAGTATGAGGTGACGTTTGGACAATATGATGCTTTCGCCAGGGCCACGCACCATGCGAGACCGTTTGATGAGCTATGGGGACGCGGTAAGCGGCCAGTGATGGATGTCAAATGGTTCGATGCCGTGGATTTCGCCCGGTGGCTAAGCAAGAAGTCGGGGCATCACTACCGTTTGCCCACCGAAGCGGAGTGGGAATACGCAGCGCGCGCAGGTACGACGACGGCCTATTCATGGGGTGACAATCCCTCGGATTTCCCCGCCTATGCATGGAACACGACCGACGCGAACAATCAGACGCACCCGGTCGGGTTGAAGAAGCCCAATCCATGGGGGCTGTATGATATGCATGGCAACGTGTGGGAATGGACTGCTTCGACCTATGTCAAGGAGTACGATGGAAGTGAACTGAGAGGTAGCAGCCGCAAATCAAAAGCGCTGCGTTCCGTACGCGGCGGCGCCTGGTATTTCCATCCCAAGGGCATGCGTTCCGCGGATCGCCGTATTTACAGTCCGTGGTTGCACTGGCCCTACATAGGCTTTCGTCTGGTTCGCGATCCGCGGGATGATGAAGCGGGAGTTGTCCGGATACCCAACTGATATTCCGTAACGCCATCCGGATGATAGATTTCCAGAGCCGGGAGTACGAGCGTATAATGGTTTTTTTCCGCCCATTTTTTCATTGCCGCATAGATTTTATATGAGCCGAGCAGCCTTCCTCCCGAGAATATTGCAGTCACAATCTCCCGTTCGGGAAATGTTTCTTCATCCAGCGAGGCGGGTACGACATCACTACGCTTATCAAGTAAGTAACCGACCTTGGCCCGGAGCTGACTTTTGGGAGTGTTTCCGGTGTTGTCGAGAAGCAGGGCGAACGGCGTGTTTGCCTGGATACCGGCTTTTTTCAGATATTTCCCGACTTTTTCAATGGAAGGTTCGATGTCATTATAGGCGCCGGTATGAGACAGATAGGCGATACGGTAGGGCGGGGCGTCGGCCCGGGCAACCGTAATTCCCGAAAATGCCCCCAGATAGTACATGATTCCGGTGCCGCCAAAGAGCGTCGTGATCAATCCGATGAGGACGATGCCGAGAAATTTATTGGAGAGAATTCGTGATTGTTCGGGTGGCATGAAGGTTTCCTGTTCAGTTTAGTCTTGACGGTATACTATGTTGGCCATGATATTTCACTTGGCGGTACAGGTAAAGGAATATCGGATACGATGTGCTTGTGTCTCTATATGCCAATACCTTCATCAATAAAGATACGGGTTGCCCGGGCCATGGAGGCTACCAATGGAAATGAGTTCAGTTCCGGAAAAGAAGCGGGTAAACGCGGGTCTTTTTATCCTGATTGCAGCGCTGGCAACGGTGATAGTCGGATCGTTCGCCATGGAAGTAATCGCCAGAAGACCGGACATAAAAGTGACCAAACACAGAATTACCCACGCCGAACGGGCTGGATTCAAGGAAAAGGTCGATCAGATGGTGGCGCGTTATACGGTCCGCCGGGAAGGCGGTCTGCCCATTGTTCACCCGCCGGCCGGATCCGATATCTATTTGCTGGCGCGTAATTATGATTGGGGAAAGTTTACCCTTGAACTGGAGAAAGGAAAGCCGTACCGCCTGCATTTGGCCAGTATGGATATGCGCCATGCCATTGTGGTGCATGAGCTGAAACTGATGAACCGCATTAGACCCAATGAATTCAAGATTATCGAATTTACGCCCGAAAAGGCAGGGCGTTTCAAGCTAATCTGCGGCGAATGGTGTGGCACGGGGCACTCCGGCATGGTGGGCACGATTATCGTCACCGGATAACTGGTCCGGACTATTCATGAATGATGAATCAGATTAACCGCCGCCGGGATCTTTTCCCAGCCTGAACATCTCCCGCAATACTCCATGGCGTTTGAATTCATGCACCAGGGCCATTCCGGCATGTCCGGCCACGAAAAACCACATCATCGTGGCCATGACGCTATGGAATTCCCAAATTACCCTGATGTCGGGAGGTATTTCTCCATGGGGTCCGATTCCGAGAAATAACATGGATCCGGTGAGTCCCAGAGAAAGTGCAAGCGCGATGCCTGCTCCATGAATTGCGCCGGAAACAAAATGGCTTTCTTCCGGGGGGAGAAGTTTACCATGTAGCCAGCCCGGGATATCCCGGCGTATTTCCATCTGGATATTATGGCGCCCTGCTGCATTCATCCACGGAAACAGCCGTTCCCGGCCAACCGTTTCATCCAGAACCACAATTAAATAAACGCAGACAAGAATTAAAACGATTGAACCGATAGCTTCATGGATGCCGATAAAAAGCGTTTCAATGCCACGCCCGGAGTGGCCGGGTTCCGGAAAACCTATGAGTTCCGCGCCCAACAGTTGTAGCAGTATGGATAGCGCGATACCAAAGTGCAGGATACGGATGGAGCGATCATATTTCATGGACGGATAGTCTCATAAATAAATCTTGTGGGAAACGCTGATTTGCGCGATAAACCTGCTGCATCAGGAAAGAAGCAGTGCTAAGGTTCGGCGCGAAATTTCATATCAAGGACACATCCATGACAACAAGATATTCATTGCCACTTGCTGATACGCCGCAGTTTCGGCTTGCCATCGGCTGGCTATGCGTGGCGGTGGGTTTCCTGCTGGCTTCGGGCGTCTATCCGCTTCTGTTGGCATTGGCGCGTACCACTTACGAAATGCCATGGAAAGATTTTTTCTATACGGCCCTGGTGCTACATGTAGATTTCACCGTATTGTGGTGGCTGCTGGCCATCGCCGGGGTTTTCTGGAGCCTGAATTCGACCGACCGTGCGCTGCCAGCCGGGTGGATTGCGCTGACGCTGGTCGTGGTCGGGGGGGTGCTGGCGGCTATTTCACCATTCACAAATACCGCCAATCCGTTGACCAATAATTATGTACCCATACTGGAAAACCATTATTTCATTAAAGGGATGATCATCTTTGGCGGAGGTATTTTGCTGCTGGTGCTGCGCACGCTTTACGCCGCTCCGATGCGATCCATCTTTACGCCAACGAATGAGGGTGCAATACGATTCGGCATATGGACAGCCTCGATTGCCGCGTTGATTGCCATACTGGCCCTGATTTGGACTCTGGCCCACATGCCCGCGGGGCTGGAGCACCGGGCTTATTATGAGCCCCTGTTCTGGGCTGGCGGCCATGTGATCCAGTTTACGCATACGGCATTGCTGTGTGTCTGCTGGCTGTGGCTTGCAAGCGTCTGCGGCGCCCGAATCCCCATCGGTCCCAAAATCGTGATGGCCGTATTCGCCATCAGTATCATCCCGCTGCTATTTGTCTTCATGCCTTTCGCGCAATATGGCGTGAGTACGCCGGGCTTTACGCTGTGGTTTGTAAAGCTGATGCGCGACGGTAACGGTATCGCACCGCTGGTCATCGGTCTGGCGGTCGTGTGGGGCCTCTTCAGGAGCGGAGCGCCGGCAAAGGATCAGCGGCACCTGTATCTCGCGTTACTGTTTTCGATGATTCTGTTTGCCACGGGTGGTATCCTGGGCCTGTATATCAGCAAAAGCAGCACCTTGATCACTGCCCATTATCATGGCGTGATCGTTTCGGTAACCATGGCTTTCATGGCCATGACCTATTTCTGGCTACCGAAATTCGGGTTTGCCACGCCGAACCTGAAATGGGCCGGAATTCAGGTCTGCGCCTATGCCGCGGGTCAGATGATCCACGTCATCGGACTGGCTTGGGGCGGGGGGCATGGCATGAAGCGCAAGGTGGTTGGCACTGCCCAGGATATCGGCGTTCATACATGGATTACGCCGCAGGATCTGGTTGGTATTGGCGGCGTTATCGCCGTACTCAGCGGCATTCTGTTCGCGATCGTGGTTTTGCCCGTCATGTTCAGAGGACGCAACGGGAATGGAGAGGACGGAAACCATTGCGAGGTGGAGTCATGAACGATATCGAGATCCGCAATGACAGGCAGATCGCTATTTGGCTGCTGTGCGTCTGTGCCGCAATTTTTATCATGCTGGTGGTTGGCGGTGCGACCCGGCTAACGCATTCCGGACTTTCGATGGTGCAATGGGATCCTCTGATGGGCTGGATTCCGCCACTTTCGGAAGCGCGGTGGATGGATTCATTCCAGCATTATCAGCAGACGCCGGAATTCTATAAACTGAACCCGGATATGGATCTGGCGGGCTACAAGAAGATTTTTTTGCTGGAATACGTTCACCGTGTGTGGGGGCGCCTGATCGGGCTTGTTTTTCTGCTTCCGTTTCTCTATTTTCTGCTGGCCGGAAAGGTCGGACGGAAATTACGCCCCAGACTGATCATCATGTTCATCCTCGGTGGTTTACAGGGGCTACTCGGCTGGTATATGGTCAAAAGCGGCCTGGTGGACAACCCGCATGTCAGTCAATACCGGCTTACGGCCCACCTGACAACGGCTTTCATTATTTATGGATTTGTTTTCTGGGTAGCGTTGGGGCTTCTGCTTCCGATCAAGGATGCCGCGCTGGAAGATGCCACGCCTTTGCGACGTCTTGCGCTGGCGGTCACGGGCCTGATTGCCGTAACCGTGATGGCCGGCGGTTTGGTGGCAGGCTTGAGGGCGGGGTTCGCCTACAACACATTTCCGTTGATGGATGGTCATTTCATTCCTGGTGATTATGCCATGCTCACGCCCTTCTATCTCAACTTCTTTGAAAATATCGCGGCAGTTCAGTTCGATCATCGCTTGCTGGCCGAAACGACGGTGTTATGCGTTGCCGGACTGTGGTGGTATGCCCGCCGCTTCGATCTTTCAAAGCGGGCAAGCCTGGCCTTCAACCTGCTTCTGGCGATGGTGTTGATCCAGTTCGCGCTGGGGGTATCCACGCTGCTTCTGGTCGTTCCCGCATGGTTGGGCGTGACGCATCAGGCAGGCGCCATGCTTCTTTTTACCGCGGCACTGTTCACCAATCACACATTGCGCAGGAGTTGATGTCATGAAAAACAGCGGATTGCGAAACATGGCCCCACTGGTTGGAATCTATGCCCTGCGCATGCTTGGTCTGTTCATGATTTTGCCCGTGTTTGCACTGTATGCCGGGCATCTGCATGGCAGCACCCCCATGCTGGTCGGCCTGGCGCTGGGCGCCTACGGCCTGACCATGGCTTTACTGCAAATTCCGTTTGGTATGCTATCGGATCACTTCGGGCGAAAGCCGGTGATTGCCGCGGGATTGGTGTTATTCGCGCTGGGCGGGGTGGTCGCGGCCATGTCCGATTCGATAACTGGCGTAATCGCAGGCAGACTGCTGCAAGGTTCAGGCGCCATTGCGGCGGCTGTGATGGCGCTGATTGCCGATCTGACCGATGAATCCCAGCGCACCAAGGCCATGGCGATATTCGGGATAGGAATCGGCGCTTCCTTTACCTTCGCTCTGATCCTTGGACCCATGCTGGATAGCTATATCGGCGTAGATGGTCTGTTTTGGCTCGCATCTGTATTCGGCGTTATCGGCATCGTTATTCTCTATCTGTTTGTGCCAAACCCTCAACACAGCCAGATGCACCGTGATGTCGAAGTAGAGCCGATGAGACTCAAACAGATATTATCCAACCGGCAGTTGCTGCGTATGAATGCCGGTATCTTTTTCCTTCATACGATGATGACATCGACGTTCATAGCTTTACCCTTTGCCCTGCGCAATGACGTGAATTTACCGACAGCGTCGCAAGTGTGGTTTTATCTTCCCATCCTGCTGGCTTCCGTGGCAGGCATGATCCCTCTGATTATTGTGGCGGAGAAATACGGGAAGATGAAACAGATTTTCACGGCATGTGTGATCGCGTTGGTTGTCGCTGAAGTATTAATGGCCCTGATGCACCATACCATGGCCGGACTCGTAGCCGGGACGTTCATCTATTTCGTGGCTTTCAATACGCTGGAAGCCAGCCTGCCATCGCTGGTATCGCGTATGGCGCCCGCGGCAGGCAAGGGCACGGCCATGGGCGCGTATTCCACGTCCCAGTTTTTTGGAGCATTTTGCGGAGGAGTTTCCGGTGGAATAATGTATGGAGCCTTTGGCGTCGGCGGCGTATTCATGGTCAGCGCCGGCCTTGCTCTGCTGTGGCTTCTGGTTTGCCGCGGTATGCGCTTCCCCATGAATCTAATCCGGAAGGTGATTCCTGTCGGTAGCCTGAATCAGGCGGAAGCCGATGCGCTGGCCGGAAAAATACGTCAGATCGGTGGTGTAGAGGAAGTCACCATGGTTCTTGAAGAGGGAGAGGCCTACCTGAAAGTAGACAAAAATCGTTATCAACCGGATGCGATGGCCAATCTGCTCAAATGATTAAGGTGGCGAGCAAAGATCATGAATACGACCATCATGCATGGGCGTTGTTTCGGCGCGGTTTTCGCCCGTTTTTCCTTGCTGCCGCGCTGATTACCATCACCAGCATGTCCATCTGGATGGCGGAGAGCGTGTTTTCCACCAAAATTCTTCCGGACCGGGTTTTACCCATGCAGTGGCATGCGCATGAAATGCTTTATGGCTATGCACTGGCGGTCATCGCCGGTTTTCTTCTCACCGCGGTTAGAAACTGGACAAACATTCAAACCCTTGATGGCCGGCCGCTGCAATGGCTGCTTCTACTATGGGCTCTGGCACGGATTTTATCTCTGATTCCCGGTCCGGAGGCCTTGATTGCCGGAGCGGTTCTGGATAATCTGTTTATCATTTTCCTGTCGGTAGCCCTTACCATACCGATTGTGCGGGCGAAGATGTGGAGAAATATGGGCGTTGCATCCAAGATCTATTTTCTTCTGATCGGTAACGTGATTTATTCGCTTGGTATGCTCGGTCTGTTTCCTGACGGGCAGCAGATTGGTATTTATATCGGCCTGTACATCATCCTCTCACTGATTCTTGTGTTATCGCGCAGGGTTATACCGATGTTTATTGAAGGGGGCGTAGGTTATGCCGTATCCCTGAAAAATCATTTATGGGTCGATATTTCCGGATTCCTTCTCTTTCTGGCCTTTGCGGTCTCCGATATTTTCTTTACGTATCATGCACTGACCGCATGGTTGGCGGCCGCATTGTTTATTCTACATTGTATCCGAATTTGGGGATGGCATACGCATGGCATATGGAGCAAGCCCTTGCTGTGGGTGCTGTACCTTGCCTATGCATGGATCATCCTCGGGTTTGGGCTGAAATTTGCCGCTTTTATGACAGGCATTTCACCTCATCTGGCGGTTCATGCGTTTACGGTTGGAGGTATTGGTATGATGACGCTGGGTATGATGTCGCGCGTATCGCTGGGCCATACCGGAAGAAATATCATGCAGGCATCATCCGGACTTGGCCTGATGTTTTTTACACTGTTTCTTGGCGCATTCATACGGGTCATTTTCCCCTTGATATTTGGTGAACACTACTTGCTCTGGATCGGAATTTCGCAAGCGCTGTGGATCGTGACCTTTGCATGGTTCCTGTATCTCTATGCACCCATCCTGATGCGCCCGCGCATTGACGGGCAATGGGGCTAGGGCTGCCCTTTACCCACAAGTATTTCACCCATAGGCATTGAGTACCCTGATTTCCGTATCGGAGAACAATATTTCAGCGGGTAAGCTCGGGCATTCCCTTCCCAGCAGCGTCATCAGCATGATGCGCCAGGCGATGACCATGTTAATCGCAACACCACGTTTGAGGCGTGTTGCGTTCTTATAGGCGAGGGATCCAACCTTGCAGCCGCTCTTGAGCACCCTGTGCCAATCCTCAATGCGCCAACGCAACTTGTACCAGCGCAGACACTCCTCCGCCTGATCCATGCAGGTGATTGGCCATGTTGTCAGTAGAAACCACTCCACACCCTTTTCACCAGGAGGCGGTGACTGTTCCAGAATATGAACCATCCAGAGTTGGATAGCTGCTTTATCCTTATGCTCTGCCGTTCCCGGCGCGCACATCTCTATGGCTTGATAGCGCATGTCTGTCAAACAGCGTCCAAAATTGACCCCCCTAATACGGGCCAAATCAGGTTCGAT